>JAKBCQ010000623.1 GCA_021807585.1 Planctomycetota bacterium
GAGGCGCGACACGCACCGCTCGACGTCGGCGATTGCGATTCGGCCCGCGGGCCGCTCGAGTCGCTCCGCGGGCGTCGCGTCGTCGCGTTCTGCGGGATCGGCGCCCCCGCGAGTTTCCAGGCCACGCTCGCGAGCCTCGGCGTATCGGTCCGCGCATTTCGCTCCTTCGGAGATCACCACCCCTATTCCGCCGCCGACGTTTCCGAACTCTCCTCGTGGGCTCGCGCCGAACAAGCCGATCTGGCCTTGACCACCCAAAAGGATTTGGTGAAGCTTCGCATCCGATGTCTGGGAGACGTTCCGCTCCGCGCCGTGCGGATCGGCGTCGAAATCGTCGCCGGAGAATCGATCCTCGATCAGGCTCTTGATCGAATCGCCGCGACCCCACTAGGCGATCCATCTATCCATTAAAAAAGACATAAATACTCACTCAAAAAAAGCTTGATTTCCCGCGGCGGGCTTTTGATAAAGGATTCTCACGTGAGCACAGTTGATATCCGCGGATTGGACTGGTCGAATCTCCGTTACGAGCCTCTTGACGAACGTCCGAGCAAGGTGCGGCTGACCGATCTGGGAACGCCGGGACGACCGGGGGGTTCGTTTTCGGATTGGCTCGCGGGATTACCGCCGCAATTGGGCGCCGGGGGATTGATTCGCCTCCGCGATTCAATCGTCGAAGCTCATCGACGCGGCGCTTTCGTGATCGCCGCCCTCGGCGGGCATGTGATCAAAACCGGATGCGCTCCGTATCTGATCGATCTGATCGAACGCCGTGTCTTAACCGGCGCGGCGCTCAACGGCGCCGCGGCGATCCACGATCTGGAGCTGGCGATCTCGGGCCGAACGAGCGAGGACGTCGGTCCCAGACTTCTGGAGGGATCCTTCGGCTTCGCGCGTGAAACTTCGGAACTGTTCGCGGCGGCGTGCGATCACGCCGCGCAATCGGGCTCGGGGCTCGGCGCCGCGCTCGGCGAGGTCGTGATCGAACATGGCGGACCGGGGCTCGATTCCAGCTTATTGGTCGCGTGTCATCGCAATCAGATTCCGATATCCGTTCATGTCGCGATCGGCGCCGATATTGTTCATATGAATCCCGATCTCGACGGCGCCGCGCTGGGCGCCGCGACGCTCGCCGATTTCCGCTCGCTCTGTGAACTCGTCGCGGGACTAACGCGAGGCGTGTGGCTCAATCTCGGCAGCGCCGTGATCCTTCCCGAGGTTTTCCTCAAGGCGGTTTCGATCGTTCGCAATCTCGGTAAAAGCCTCGACGGCCTGACGACCGCGAATCTCGATTTCCAGCAGCAATACCGCGGCTTCTTCAACGTATTGGAACGTCCCGGAGGCGCCGGAATCGGCCTAACAGGACATCATGAAATTATGATCCCGCTGCTTCACGCCGCGGTCGTCGAAGCGATCGCCGCAACCGATCCGTCGCAATTCCGATCGAACGGATCGACGCATTAAATTATCGGTGAATTTAAAGAAAATGAAAGGATCGGTCGCGATGCGAATCGTCGTCTTCTGTCCAAGCGCCGTGGGAGACGCGACGATGGCGACGCCGACGTTCCGCGCCGTGCGCGACGGATTTCCCGAGGCTTCGATCGCTTGCGTCGTCAAGCCCAACACCGCGGCGGTTCTCGAAGGGGGCCCCTGGTTCAACGAAACGATCCTTTTTCATCCCGGCTCGAAAAACAAAAACCTCCGCTCCGCGGCGGTGATTCGTTTGTTAAAATACAGACGTTTTGATATTGCTTTGCTTTTACCGAACACGTTTCGGACCGCGGCGATCGCGCTGCTCGGCGGGGTGAAAAGACGGATCGGCTACGACCGCTACGCTCGTGGTTTGTTGTTGACCGATCGGCTCGTTCCACCGCGCGATTCCAGGCGAAAGCTTACGCCGACGCCGATCGTCCCGTATTATCTCGAAATCGCCCGCAGGCTCGGGCTCGCAGTAACATCCACACGATTAGAATTATACACAACAGCGGATGACGAAGCCGCGGCCGACGCCGCGTTCGACTCGCTCGGAATCGAACGCAATCGTCGCGTCATCGCGATCAATACGGGAGGGGCGTTCGGACCCGCCAAAAATTGGCCGATCGAGCATTTCGCCAAACTCGCTCGGCGACTCGGCGACGAAACCGACTCGACCGTTCTCGTCGTCTGCGGGCCCGGCGAACGCGACAACGCTCGTGCGATCGTCGCACGCGCCGATCATCGTCGCGTCGTCACTTTCGCCGATCGTCCCCTCGGCATCGGCTTATCCAAGGCGTGCGTCAAACGATCGTCGCTCTTAATCACCACCGATTCGGGGCCGAGACATTTCGCGACCGCTTTCGGAGTCCCCGTCCTCACCATCTTCGGCCCCACCCACATCGCCTGGACCCGCACATATCACCCACACGCTATGCACATTTATCATCCCGTTGATTGCGGCCCGTGCCAACGCCCCGAATGCCCGC
This sequence comes from Planctomycetota bacterium, assembly GCA_021807585.1. Classification (GTDB taxonomy): domain Bacteria; phylum Planctomycetota; class Planctomycetia; order Isosphaerales; family Isosphaeraceae; genus JAKBCQ01. The sequence continues at coordinate 2,463 of JAKBCQ010000623.1, forward strand.
TCGGACACCACCGCTGTATGCGCGATCTCACGCCCGATCGCGTCTTTCAGGCGGCGATCCGTATGCTTACACAAAAACAAAATCGATCACTTTCTAATGAAAATAATAGTATATTAAATGCTAATATTTGATATTATGTGGTGAATAGTATGATTACATGGGTTACGACGGGAGGATCGGGATTTATCGGCGGCGCGGTTTTGTGCGAGATCGCGCGGCGCCGCGGAGCGGGAGATCGGCTGATCGCCCTCGGACGGCGCCGGCCCGCGGATCGTCCTTTCGATCATTTTGAATGCGTGGATCTCGAAAACCACTCCGACCTCGCGGCGATCGTGCGCAAGATCGCGCCGACCCACGTCGTTCACGCCGCCGGGCGAACGCGTCCCGCCGATCCGTCAATGATTTATCGATCGAATACGCTCGCGACGCTCAATCTTTTAGACGCGTGCAAAGATCTCGATCATCGCGTGCGATTCGTCGTCGCGGGTTCCGCGGCCGAGCTCGGCCCCGTTCCCGATTGCGATCTCCCCGTCGGCGAGAGTTACCCGCCCCGTCCCGTCGATCCTTACGGATTAAGCAAACATCTCGCGACCGTCGCGACACTCCTCGCCGCGCCGCCAATCGAGCCCGTCGTCGCGCGGTTGTTCAATCCGATCGGACCATGGCTTTCAATTCATCATGTGTTTGGAAAATTCGCGCACTTACTCGCCCACGCCGAGACCGATCCCGTCGTCGTCAAACTTCGCGATCTGACGATTCGACGCGATTTTTTCGATGTTCGCGACGCCGCCGAGGCGCTCGTCGAACTGGCATTACACGGATCGAGCGGACGGATTTATCATGTGGGGTCGGGAAGCTCGCGATCG
>JAKBCQ010000624.1 GCA_021807585.1 Planctomycetota bacterium
CGGCGAGGAGATTGAACGCGATTCGAGCGGCCGCGCGGTTTTCGGCTGGAAGGCGAACGCTCCGGCTCTCGGGATGGCCGACGAGTCTCGGCTCGTCGAGGCGGGGCGGCTCAAAGAGGACGAGACTCTGCTCGCGCTCCGCGATCCCGAATCGGGGAAGCGTGTGATCGCGCACGGGGGGTCGGTTTATTGGAACGCGTATCGGGGCAGGTATGTGATGATTTTTGGAAGGATATACGGCGAGGCTTCGCTTTTGGGGGAGATCCGCTTCGCCGAGGCCGATCGTCCTTTAGGTCCGTGGGTTTATTCCGCGAAGATCATCACGCATGACAAATACAGTTTTTATAATCCCAAGCATCATCCGTTTTTTGATCAAAACGGCGGTCGCGAGATTTATCTTGAAGGAACATATACGCGTACATTTTCCGGCGCGGAGGATCCGACGCCGCGGTATGATTACAATCAGGTGATGTACAAGCTCAATTTGGCCGATTCGAGGCTTGATCTTCCGGTCGCGGTGTATCGGCTTGCGGGGGAGGGGGATCTCGGCGAGCGATTCATGACGATTCGGGGTCGGGATCGACGCGAGAATCGAGGGCTTGAAGGTCCTCGGATCGCGGCGTTCTTCGCGCTCGAGCGGCGCAGCGCGGGAACGATACCGGTTTACGCCGAGACCGCGCGCGGCGACGGATTGACGCTGGATAAACCGGCGCCGGGCGCCGAGCCGCTCTTCTTCGCGGTCGATCCCGCGGCGGCGAAACCTCCCGCCGCAACGGTTCCGCTCAAGCGATTCGTCTCCGCCGACGGCGGGCGAACCGTCCACGCCGTCGATGCGGCGAACGTCCCCGCTGGTTATCACGAAGCCGAAACGCCGTTCGTTCGCGTGTGGCCGAACCCGATTCGCGTCGCGATTCCTTAATCGCGTAAAAACATCAGGCTATTAAGAATTAATTAGATTGGAACGAGACGTTTGCGAAGCCGAGAGGGGTCGAGGGACGAGCCGCGCTTCTTTCTCGCCTCCTTCCTCGTGGTATTCGGCGTCGGTGTTTACTTTCCAGGTGTCGAACGAACCGAGGCCGAGGATGTTCCGCGCCGCGAGCAGCGCCGTCATCATTGAATGATCTTGATTATTATATTTATGCATACCGTTACGGCCCGCGAGCTCAAGATTGGCAAGGCGTTTGAGCCAATCGCGGATGACGGCGAGGTGTTTTTGATATTCGTCGTCGTAGACGGGATACGCCTTGGGCATGCGGACGACGCAGCCGTCGACGACGTCGCCCGCCTTGACGAGGCCGATGTGGTCGATTTCGCGGGTTCCGAGCGCGATCAGATCGGCGTCCGAGGACGTCCAGAATCCGTCGCCTTCGAAGCAAAAATATTCGAGGCCGAGGCTCGATTTGGACGGGTCGGGAACGAGATCGGGGGACCAATTTTTGAAGTTTTGAACACGACCGAGTTTGACATCGGGTTCATGGATGTAGATCCAATTATCGGGGAACGTTTCGGCGCGGTCGACGATGAGGACGACGGTGAGGAAATCGCGGTATTTGAGCGATTCGGCGGCGTCGACGACGGCTTGCGGCGGTCTGGGGTTCATCGCGCGGATCAGCTCGCGAACGGGCATCGTCGAGAGGAAATGATTCCCGAGGTAGCGCGTTTTGCGACCTTCGAAATCGGCGGCGACGAACGCCGATACCGCCGAGCCGTCGTGTTCGATCGCGACGACGCGTCGGTCGTGGTGGATCGCGTTCCCCCCCGCGACGATTTTATCGCGAGCCGTCTCCCACATTTGGCCGGGACCGAGCCTGGGATATTCAAATTTGTCGATCAAAGTCTTGATCACTTCTCCGCTTTTATCCCGTTTTTTGCCGCCGCCGAAGGCGCTTAGGACCGCCTTGGTGAGGCTTAATCCTTTGATGCGTTGCGCCGCCCAATCGGCCGAGATTTCGGACGTGGGCATGCCCCATACTTTTTCGGTGTAAGTTTTGAAGAAGATCGTGAAGAGGGTGCGGCCGAAGCGATTGACGACCCAATCCTCGACGCTTCGCTCGGGTCGAATCGGCTTGATTCGAGCGAGGATGTAACTGACGACGCAGAGGGTCGCCTTGAACGGGCCGAGCTTGAGGAGCGCGTCGAACGGTTTGAGGGGATAATGAAAGAATTTACGGTCGTAGTAGATGCGGCTCATGCGGTTGCGAGTGATGAATTGATCGCCGAGGATTTCGCTCCAGAGCGCGGTGATTTCAGCGCTTTTGGAGAAGAAGCGATGGCCGCCGATATCGAATCGGTATCCTTTATATTGATCGGTTCGGCTGATCCCTCCAACCATTTTGGGGTCGGCTTCGAGCGCGACGCACGATCGGCGGTGCTTGGTTAGCTCGTACGCCGCGGTGAGGCCCGCGGGACCCGCGCCCGCGACGACGGTATCGTACGCGGCGACGACGGCTTCGTCGCGCGGGTCTTCAACCCGCGTGAAGCGGTGGGGGATGACGGGGGCGCGTGCCAAGTCGCGTCGCTGCGATTCCGAGCCCATGCGGGCCTCCTGATCCCTCGGTCGATCCGATCGTACGGCAAGCGCTTCCCGTGCTTGCTTTCGTCTTTCATCGGCGATATCGGCGGCGAAGTTCTGGCATAATGGCGGGGAACGGTCAAGCCCAGCGAACGCGCGAATGATGGATGGGTGGATTGGCCGGCGGATCGGGGCGCGTCGGATCGCGGGTTCGGTTCTCCGGCGCTTGTCGGTGGAAGGACGGCCGATCCGGTTCGGGGTCTTCGAAAGGTCGGGTCGCTGTGCGCCGAGCCTCAAGGCCAAGTCGCTCGCACGAGCGATTGCGCTCCGCGGGCCGAGCCGACAATCGCGGCGAGGGTCGCTTCCAACGGAAAAGGTTCATGAAAGATTGAGAATGCTGATATTTATTTGATTTGTTCAAGGAATTGTAGTTGTGATTGTGATTCTCCGCTTGAGACGCAACCTGATGATCGGGATCGCGCGACGATCGACGACGCCGGTTCGGTCAAAAACGCTTTGCTCGGACTTGTGCTTGATTGCTCGACGAGAGACCCGAACGACGCGTCGGTATTGAGCGAATCGTCGATGATCGATTGACGAGCGGACGGAGAGATTATATTAACCCGATGCGCAAGCAAAGATCTGATCAAGTGATCAATCGAAAGTTTTCATGCTATTATCATAATATTCTCGCTCGCGCTTTTTGGTGTTGCGCGTTTCCTCGGGGGACGAACAGTAAGTCGTTTATTGACAAGAGATTAGATCACAGCTAAGTCGATCATCTGATTTGGAGCCGAAGCCGGAAATGCCGTTCGA
>JAKBCQ010000625.1 GCA_021807585.1 Planctomycetota bacterium
GTCGTCGTCGTCGTCGTCGTCGAGGTCGTCGAACTCGTCGTCGTCGTCGAGATCGTCGTCGATTTCGTCTTCCTCGATATCTTCCTCGTCACCGGGGTAACGAGCGAAGGGGGATGAATCGCGATCGTCCTCCGCGTGGTAAGGGAGGTCGAGCACGGGGAAAGAAAGCCGCGATGGGTCCAACATTGGGTCGGTCCTCAAGGCAAGGAAGAGGCGGGCGGACGGCCCGCCAACCCGGTTTAAATGGTCGATCGATCGTTCTGTCCGCATGGCTGATCGACGGCCGAGCCGTAATGGGGATGGATACTCGTAGTCGTACCGAGCTTGTGTGTCAAGCGCCGCTTCGCTGGATTCTCGACCGATTCCCATGCACACCTCAACGCTTGTGAAAAAGGAACATCCTGGGTTTCGTTCGTCGCATGCCGCGGGAGCGGTGGCGACTGTTCGGGGACGGGGTGGTTCCGTGTTTAACTCACTTGAACAACCTGGCTCGTGGCTACGGATTGATGTATCGCTTCAAGCAATCGAACGGTGTCGACGGCTTCGTCGGCTGGGCAACACAGGGGACGATCGGCGGTTATCGCCGCGATAAAGTTGGAATCGATCGTTTCGGTCGCTTCCGGCAACGACGCGGGAAGGTCACGACCTGCGTTTTCGTCGTGGATCGTGAGCGAACGATCGGTCGCGGTGATCCGTCCTCGGTCGCCGAAATAGACCAATTCAAAAACCGATTCGGGGGACACACCCGATACCGATAAGATTGCCAAGGTCCCTTGATCGAGCCGAATCGTCGCCGCGGTGACGACGTCGAGTTTGGCTTCGAGGCGATCTTGCAACGCGGAGACCTGGGACGCGGTTTGACCCGTCGTCCACAAGAGCGCGTCGATCAGGTGATCCCCCGCGTCGGCGAGTATACCACCTCCCGAAATCTTGGGATCGAACCGCCATGAGTTTTCGGCGCCGGCGTGGTTCGCCAACCACGGTTGAGCGAGCGTCGCCTCGACGAGCCGAATCCGTCCGATCGCGCCTTGCGCGATCAGCGACCGCGCTCGTTCGAGGCTCGGTCGGAGCCGATATTGATGGCCGACGCCGACCTTGCGGTTCCGAGCCCGCGCCAGCCGAACGATATCGACCGCCTCTTGCGTGTTCGTCGACAGCGGTTTTTCAATGAACACATGACAGCCCGATTGCAGCGCATCCATCGCCGGGCGGTAATGCATCAAGTGGGGGGTGAAAATCGCGATCGCACGAGGGTTCGCCTGCCGGAGCATCTCGGCGTGATCCGAATACGCCGCCGCGGGCCCGCGATCGGGCGGCACTGAGGCCGCGAGCGCCGCCGCCGCGTCCCGATCGGGATCGACGCACGCGACGATCCGTACCTCGGGAAGGCCGACCAGCCGACCCAGGTGGATCCGTGCCGCCGATCCGCAGCCGATGATCGCGATTCGAGTTTCCTCGACGCCCATAACGAATTCGATCCCAAGCCTCGATCGCTCGTATCCCAAAAACCGCCTCGCGCCTTCGGTCGTCACGACTTTCGACGCGGATTCCACGACCCATCCTGACTCACGAAGTTCCTAGCGTCAAAAGATTATCCGCGATCGTCAAGAGTCGTTTTCGGAAAAATCGAACCTTCGCTTAAGAACGTTTTCCCGACACCCCGCGGCGCGCCTCGGCGCGCTCTCAAACCGAACCCGACTTCGCCGCGCGGTATCCGGTCCGTTCGGCTTGAAACCGCGGTTTCGGCGCTTTGAAATCATAAAATCATGAGATATTCATTTGAATTATAGTTGATCCGGAACGGGGGTCGATCGCGGGATTGGGGGCGGCGATCGAGGGGGGTTTAGAGGTCGGCGGGATCGTCGCCGAGGGACGAGCGGCGGAGCGCGGGGTCGACGGCGTGGGGCGCGGGGGCGACGCGCGGCGGGGGGATCGGTTCGTTGAGCCTCAAATAGCGGTAATAGACTTCGAGAGTTAAAGTGGCCATCGCGGTCCAATACACGCGGCCGCCGAGCGCTCCCCAGGTTTTATCGTCGTCGCGATTCCAGCTTCCTGCGCGGTGTCCTTTCTTTTCCTGACGGTCGATGAGGCGATCACGCACCGCGCGGTTCCACCTTGTCCAATCGACCCCGCCGCGTTGAAACATCGCCAATGTTCCATAATACAAGTAATAATAATTGAGACCGTCGCGATCGGGCCCGCGCCGCGCCAGGTAGGTTGCGGCCTCGCCGCTCGTCGCGTCGCCGCGGTCGACGCCGAGGAATTGGCGGCAGACCCACGCCTCGGCGGTCATCGTCGGCGTGACGGAGTGCCCCGGCATGTAAACCGCCAGGCCGCCGTCGGTTCCCCGTTTCACTTGATCGAGCCAATCGAGCGCCGCTAAGCGCGCCTCCTCGGCGATCGGGATGTGAACCTCGCGGGCCGATTTCAGTACCATCACCACCCAGCCCAAGACGCTCGTGTCGGCGTCGCGGCCGTTGGGGATATACCGCCATCCCGCGCCCCCCGATGATCGCGCGTTCACCAGAAAGCGAACCCCGCGTTCGACCGCATCGCGCAGCTTCTCGTCCCCCGTCAGCGCGTACGCCTCGCACAAGGCGAGAGTCGCCATCGCGTGGCAATACATCCCCACCGATCGCGCGTCCCCCCGCAGATCGCCGTCGCGCCTTTGTTCACCCAACAAAAATTGCAAGCCTTTATAAACGGTATCGGCGTATTTTCCATCGATATGAGTATATCCTGCTCCCAGATATGCGAGCAGCGCCAGGCCGGTCGTCGCGGTGTCGGCCTGCGCATAGAAGCACGCGCCTGCGCAGAGTTCACCCGGCGGGCAGTGGACGGTGAAGTCGAATTGCTCGGGGGTGGAAATTCCCTCGTCGTTTTTGACGGTCCCGGCGTTCCAGCGGCCGTCGGCGTCTTGATGTCGAGCCAGCCAATCGAGCGCGCGTTCGACCGCCTGTTCGCTCGCGTCGTTCGCCCCCGCTTTCCGAGCGAGCGCCGAGCGGTCGGGGTCGAGGCGCGAACGATAAACCTCGGGAACATCGTCGAGCGGTCTGCCGCCAATCGACCCTTTGACGTCGGGTAATCGCCCCGACCCGCGCGGCGTCGCGCGAGCGATTTCCGTTTTCGCCATATTTTGATACGCGGGGCGATCTCCCGCGGCGAGCGCCGGGATCTCGACGGACGCATTGGGGCGCGCACGGCCCCGGACGTCGACCTCGGCGAGCGCGGGTTTGGGATCGAACCCGCGAAGCCGTTTGGTGCGGGGAGGATCGGGAAGCAAGCCGTTCGTTTCGGGCTCGACGCGCGTCGCGATCGGAGTCGA
>JAKBCQ010000626.1 GCA_021807585.1 Planctomycetota bacterium
AGATACTGCCGCGTCGCGTCGTCGATTTTCGTCCCGCGGCGCTCGATCGTTTGCTCGCCTTGGGGGGGGTGGGCTGGCGAGCCGAGGGCTCGCTCGATTTCGACCGCGATCCGCGGGTCGCGTTTTTCGCGCGCGATTTTCTCGGAAGATTTCCTGCGACGAGCGACGGATCGGAGGAGTCTTCGTCCGACGGGGTTCTCGATGCGAATGATACGTTTGTGTTGGAATACATTAATTCAAAAGGCGCGTCGTTTTTGGACGAGATCGCGGCGGGGACGCGCCTTCGGCCCTCGGCGACGGCGCGGAGTTTGCGACGTCTGTTGCGGCTCGGCCGGGTGACGAACGATCTGTTCGACCCGCTTCGGCCGGGATATTGGTCGGCGTACGGCGACGAATTCGAGCGCGTCGGCGAGGGTTCGGCGCGGCGGGGGTCGAGCGTCTCGGCGCGATCTTCGCGGTCGGGGGGCGCGGCGCGGCGACGGACGAATTTACGACCTCAAGGACGTTGGTATCTGCAATCGAATTATATAAAAGAACGAGAGAATCCAAGTTTGTCGTCGGACGAATCGACCGCTTCGATCGAGGCGTGGGGGTGGGCTATGCTCGATCGATACGGGGTATTGGCGCGGGAGATCGCCGAGCTTGACGCGTGGGCGCCGCCGTGGCGTGATCTTGTTCCGATACTGACGCGAGCCGAGTGGCGCGGCGAGATCGAGCGCGGTTATTTTGTCGAGGGTTTATCGGGGGTTCAATTCGCGGCGAGGGACGCCGTCGAGGAACTGGCCGCTTACGGCGATCGGAATCCTGTGGATGCGACGCCTTATCTGTTATCGAGTTTGGACCCCGCGAATTTATACGGATCGGCCGCGCCTTTCGACATCGACTTTTATTCCGATGCGACGACGCGTCTGATTCGCAACGCGGGTTCGCACGTGGTGATCGCGGCGGGTCGGCCGATCTTGGCGATCGAGGGGCGGGGAAAACGGTTGAGGAGTTTGCCGAGCGCGACCGCGGACGAGCTTGCGGGGTCGATTGCGCTATTGCCGAGTCTCGCGGGACCGAGGCGGCGGATTCTCCGCGTCGAGACGTTCAACGGCGTCGACGCGGTCGCCGAGCCTTGGGGGGGAGTGCTCGCCGCGGCGGGTTTCGTTCGCGATCCTCCCGGCATGGCTTACTATGCGGGGTGGTAGCCGAACGCTCAAAAACGTATAATCGACGGATCGAGAAGGCTTATGATCAATCTCGATCAGGGACTCCACTGTGAATTTCACGAAACCTTCATAAACGATATTGCTTCAATCATGAACATACAAACGGATTGTTTGGCGTCGGGCGGGTCCGGGGGGTGCGATCCCGCCGATCTTTACGATTGTCTGGTGATCAGCGACCTGCATCTCGGCAGCGACGTTTGCCAGGCGCGATTGCTCGAAGATTTTCTCGAATGGGCGGTGCGGAACACGCGTGAGCTTGTGATCAACGGCGATATTTTTGACGATCTCAATTTCAAGCGATTGACGAAGCATCACTTCGCGTGTTTGAAGATCATCCGCAAGAACACCGATCGAACCGATCTCAAGGTCGTCTGGGCGCGGGGGAATCACGACGGGCCGGCCGAAGTGGTCGGGCACATCGTGGGGGTCGATATTCTTGACGAGTATATTTATGATAACGGGCATGTTCGCTTGCTCGCGCTTCACGGCGATCAGTTCGATCAGTTCATCACGCGGCACGCGGCGATCACGGCGCTCGGTTGCGGTATTTATTATTATATACAAAAGTTGTTTCCGAAACGCGCGTCGCGGTGGGTGCGTCGAACGTCGAAGAAGTGGCAGCGGAACAGCCGGTTGATTCGCGATCGAGCGGTCGAATACGCGGCTTCGCGGGGTTGTCGGTTCGTGACGTGCGGGCACACGCATTTGCCGCTCGAGGCGAAGATCGGCGATGTTGTTTATATTAACAGCGGAACATGGACGGAACATCCGCCGTGTCCGTTTGTTTCGGTGAAGGGCGCGGAGGTTCGGCTTGAGTGGTGGCCTGCGCGGCTTGCGGGTGAAGGAGACGCGGCGGGATCGGCGGGGGTTGCGTCGGCGGGGTCTTATATTGAGGAACGGGTCGAGGTTGCGCGGTCTTCGTCGCTTGGGGAGAGCGGCGAGCCGGTTCTTGCCGACGAAACGGCGTCCGAACCGAGCGCGATCGAAGCGATGCGATCGGTATCGGCGTGATAAAGTTGACGGATCTTGAATGATCGCGGCGCGGCGCGTTGTCGATCCCGCGAGCGGCGGGATATGATGGCGTGGTTGTTGAGGGCTTCGCCGGCTTCGGTTTCGAGCGGCGACGGCTTTGATTTATTTCCAGGCTGGTCCGGGCTTCGAGCCCCCCCCGATCGACCCGGCGATCGCGATCGGCTTGAATGCCGACGGGAGAGTTTCGCGGTGAATACGTTTCGCACCGAAAAGGATTCGATGGGTACGCTCAACGTCCCCGCCGACGCGTATTACGGCGCGCAGACGCGACGCGCCGAGTTGAACTTTCAGATCAGCTCGTTGCGGGCGCCGCGGGCGTTGATTCGAGCTCTGGGGTTGATCAAGAAATCAGCCGCTCAGGTGAACATGGATTTAGGATTGCTGCCCGAAGATCTCGGCGTGGCGATTATGCGGGCGGCGCAGGGGGTGGCCGAGGGACGGTTCGACGATCAATTCGTGGTGGACGTGTTCCAGACCGGGAGCGGTACGTCCACAAATATGAACACAAATGAAGTGATTGCGGGGATCGCCAACGAGGCTCAGGCGGGGACGCGGGGCGGCAAATCGCCGGTTCATCCCAACGATGCGGTGAACATGGGTCAATCGTCGAACGACGTCTATCCGACGGCGATTCACGTCGCGGCGCTCGAGGGGTTGAAGAAGAACCTGATTCCGGCGTTCGTTCGGCTGCGCGACGCTTTGGCGACCAAGGCGAAGGAGTTCGACGCGATCGTCAAGATCGGCCGCACGCATCTGCAAGACGCGGTGCCGATCCGCCTGGGTCAGGAATTTTCGGGGTTTGCGGGTCAGATCGAGCACGCGATCATGCGGCTTGAAGGTTGTTGCGATTCGTTGGGAGAGTTGGCGATCGGCGGGACGGCTGTGGGAACGGGGATCAACACGCACGCCGAGTTTCCCGAGCGGATGACGGCGTTGTTGAGTCAGGAGACGGGTCTTTCGTTCCGACCCGCGACGAACACGTTTGAGGCGATGGCGAACCGCGACGCTGCGGTCGCGACATCGGCGATGCTTAAGGCCGCCGCGGTGAGTCTCTCGAACGTCGCCAACAACATCCGCTG
>JAKBCQ010000627.1 GCA_021807585.1 Planctomycetota bacterium
AAAGGCCTTTTGGTAAACACATGCTTGGAGCTCCGCTGTTGGCCGCGGCGGGGGGGATCTGGAGGCGGCGGCTGCGGCGGCTTGAGGGGGGAACCCGGATCCTCGTCAACGGCGGCAATTGCCCCGCGGGGGACGATCTCAACTGGGTGCAATACGTTCACGCGGCGTGGACTCCGATTGCGCAGGGGGGTGCGCTCGCAAGGCTCAAATCCGCCTTCACCAACGTTTGGTGGCGCCGCGACGAACGTGTCGCGCTTTCGCGTGCTCGCGTAATTATCACCAATTCCGATAAGACCCGCGCCGATTTGATCGCGGCGTTGCGCATTCCCGGCGACCGGATCCGCACGGTGTATTACGGCGCCGACGCCGATCGTTTCGCCGCGATCGAACCCGCCGAACGGATCGGGGCGCGGAGCGAGCTCGGCTGCGCCGACGATCGTCCCACAGTCGCGTTCGTGGGGGCTCTGGGAGATCGCCGCAAGGGCTTCGACACGCTTTACGAAGCGTGGCGCCGATTTGACGCGGCGAACCCGAGCGAGCGTGCAAGGCTCATCGTCGTGGGTGCGGGATCTTCACTTGCTTATTGGAAAAATCGCGCCTCGGTCGACGGATTGTCCGAATCGATCGCGTTCCTCGGGTTTCGCAACGACGTGCCGCGGGTGCTGGCGGCGTGCGATTTGCTTGTGAGCCCGACGCGTTACGAGGCGTACGGGCTCAACGTTCAGGAGGCGCTCTGCCGCGGCCTCCCCGCGATCGTCTCGGCCGCCGCGGGAATCGCCGAGCGTTATCCCGAATCGCTCAAGGAACTGCTCCTCGCCGATCCCGCCGATCCCGCCGAGCTCGCCGCCAAACTTGAACTTTGGAAGGCGCGGCGGATCGAATTCGCCGGCCTCGCCGCGGCGTTCGGGTCGGTCTTGCGTGCGCGATCGTGGGACGATTGCTCGGCCGAGATCGTCGCGCTCGCCGCGGATCGATCGACGCCGCAGCGCGGAAGCTGCTAAAATGAAGCGCTTCCGATTGCGCGCGGCTTCAAGCCCGAAGCCGACCTCAACCGTGTGCGAACCTATGATGAGCATAACTATTAACACAAATATTTGTAATCAGGTGATTGTCGATCATCGACCCGTTCCGCGGAGCGGGGGGGGTGGGGGATGACGGTTGCGACGATCGGCCGCGCGCGTTCGGGGAAGGGATCGAAGGGGGATAAGGAGAAGCTCCCCAAATGGGGCTGGCTCGAATGGCTCACGCTCTCGTTGCCGCTGATGCCCGGGCTGTTGTTCATTCCCGGGTTGTCGGTGATTCGCACGCCGGTGCGGGTCGCGGCGTTTCTGATTCCGATGATCGCGTGGTATTTCGTGGCGACGAAGGGAAAGAAACGATCGGGACGAGACGACTTCAAATCGTTCAAGTGGATGAAGTTTTGTACGATATTTATTCTTTTTCAATTGATCAATCCTCAGGGTTTACCCGCTCCGCTCGCGGCGCTGGGGCAGTGCATGCTTTTGATCTCGATCATCTCGCCGATTTATTGGGTGGCGTGGGATCTCAAATCGAGCAAGCAGATCCCGCGGCTGATGATGATCTTATTCATCTGCAACGCCGCGGGAGGGGTGATGGGGATTTTGCAGGTGCGCTATCCCGGCCGGTTTGATCCGCCATCGATGCCGGCGTTTGAAAACATGGACAAAGATTTAGCAATAGGTATGTACGGATATCAGACCGATGACGGCCGTACGATCATGCGGCCGTGCGGTCTCACCGATACTCCTGGTGGAGCGTGCGGAGCGGGCGCCGCGGCGGGCTTGCTGGGGATCTGCTGGTCGTTGCGACCGATCGCGTTATGGAAACGCGGCTTTTGTATCCTCTTCGCGTTTCTGGGAATCGCCGCGGTTTATTACACCCAGGTGCGCTCGCTCCTCGTCGTCGAGGTGATCTGCATCATCGTGATCGCGACATTATTCACGATGCAGGGGAACGTCGTTCAGGCGACCCAGCTCGGCGTCACGGGAGCTTCGCTGATCGCGGGGGCGCTCGTCTGGGTGGCGATCAACGTCGGCGGAGCAGTCCTCGATCGATTCGGAACCCTCGTCAAGGAAGATAAAGGAGAATTGTATCAGAATAGCCGTGGTATGTATGTTCAAGATACATTTACGCGAATGATATTTGATTATCCGTTGGGCGCGGGGTTGGGAAGATACGGCCAATCGTACGGTTATTTCAGCTTCAACGCCACCGAATCGATCTGGGCCGAGGTACAATGGCCGGCGTGGGCCGTCGACGGCGGAATCATTTTGCTGGTCGCGTATCCGTGCGCGGTCGTCCTCGCGATCTCGGACTCGGTCCGCGTGGCGCTCAAAAATCCCGATAAAGATCTCGCGTTCTGGGCCGCGGTCGTCGCCGCGGTCAATCTCAGCACGTTCGCCACGTGCTTCAGTCAGGTTCCGTTCGTATCGGCCGCGGGACTTCAATTCTGGACGTTCGCCGGAGTCATCCACGCCGCCGATCGACGCGCGAATGAGGAACGACGCGCCTCAACCGCTTGATGATTGATCGCTCCCGACCGAAGCGATCCGATCGATCAATACTCCACGATCGAGTCGTTCAACAATATGAATAAACAATCTCTTTTATATCTTTTGAAGGATTCTCCGAGATGGAAGAAACTCTCAAAGCCGTCGTCGAGGATCGAGCGTATCAAACGCACGGGACAAGCGACGATCCGATCTACCGCATGGTCGATCGCGCCGTGCGATCGTTTCATCCCGGCGGCGGAACGCTCGTCGACGTCGGTTGCGGTCGGGGACGTCTTTGGGAATATCTTCACGATTATTTCTCTTCATATATTGGCGCCGACGTCGTCTCTTACGAGGGATTTCCCCGGAACGGCGATTTTCGCGTGATCGACGTCGAATCGGGGAGAGTTCCGCTCGACGATCAATCCGCCGACGTCGTCGTCGCCGCCGAGACGATCGAGCACGTCGAGAATCCTCGCGCTTTTATGAGAGAACTGAAACGACTCGTTCGTCCCGGCGGTCTGGTCGTGGCGTCGACCCCGAATCAATTGAGCCTGTTAAGTAAAATGACATTATTACTTAATAACCAATTCAACGCCTTTCGCGAAGCCCCCGGTTTGTATCCCGCGCACATCACCGCGCTTGTCGAGATCGATCTGATTCGGATCGCCCGTGAAACGGGTTTGACGGATGTCGTCATTCGCCACAGCGATTCGGGAAGAATTCCCAAACTCCCGCTCAAATGGCCGCGATTTCTCAAAGGTCGCGCGTTCAGCGATAACGTCCTCGGGGGGTCTCGACGCGCGAAA
>JAKBCQ010000628.1 GCA_021807585.1 Planctomycetota bacterium
ACGCGACAACATGAAACCGTCGCGTTCCTTACAGGCGCAGCGCGAGCTTCATTACGCGGTGATCGACGAGGTCGACAGCATTTTGATCGACGAGGCGCGCACCCCGCTGATCATCTCGGGTCCGGCGTTCGACGACGTACGAAAATACGCCGAGGCCGATCGGATCGCGCGGCTTCTCAAAAAGGGCGCACACTTCGAGGTCAAAGAGAAGGAGCGGACATGCCATTTAAGCGACGACGGCATCCGCGAGGCCGAAAAAATCGCCGGGATCGAAAGCTTTTACACCCCCGGCAACATGGAATGGCCGCATCTGATCGATAATTCCTTGAAAGCGCATTATTTATATAGGCGCGATCGTGATTATATGATCAAGGACGGCGAGGTTATCATCGTCGACGAGTTCACGGGCCGGCTGATGATCGGCAGACAGTGGTCCGACGGCCTCCATCAAGCCGTCGAGGCCAAGGAACGCGTCCGCATCAAAGAGGAAAATCAAACCCTCGCCACAATTACACTTCAAAATTATTTCAAGCTTTATAATAAGCTCGCGGGGATGACCGGCACGGCGATGACCGAGGCCAACGAGTTTTACAAGGTATACAAGCTTGAGGTGGTGGCGATCCCGACGAATCGTCCGCTGACGCGGCAATCGTTCCCCGACGTGATCTACCGGACCGAGCGCGAGAAATTCGGCGCGATCATCGACGAGATTCGCGAGGTTCATGCGACGGGGAGGCCGATCCTGGTGGGGACGACTTCGATCGAAAAATCAGAGGAGCTCTCCGAGTATTTAAGTAAGCACGGGATTCCTCATCAGGTTTTGAACGCCAAATATCATGAAAGCGAGGCCGAGATCGTCGCCCAGGCGGGGCGAAAATCGGGGGTGACGATCGCCACCAACATGGCGGGTCGCGGCACCGACATCATCCTCGGCGGTAATCCCGAATTTATGGCGTGGGCCGATCTTAAGATCCTCAAAGACGAAGACGGTCGGCCCCTCTACCCCACCCGGCTGGAAGTTCCGATCGACGTCTGGAACCAGGCGGTATCAAAATACGAAGATTATATGAAAGCCGAGGGGCGTGAAGTCGCCGGGATCGGCGGATTGCACATTATTGGAACTGAGCGGCACGAGAGCCGGCGAATCGACAACCAGTTGCGCGGCCGCGCCGGCCGCCAGGGCGATCCGGGATCGTCGCGGTTTTTCCTTTCGCTTGAAGACGATCTGATGCGGAAATTCGCGGGCGAGTGGGTTTCGGGCGTGCTCGGCAAGATGGGGATGCAAGACGGCGAGGCGATCGTCAGCAAGCTCGTCACCCGGCAAATCGAAGGGGCGCAAAAGAAGGTTGAGGAACGCAACTTTGATGCGCGTAAGAATCTTCTCGAATACGACGAAGTGATGGACGAACAGCGGAAACGGATTTATTCGTTCCGCCAACAGCTTTTGGACGGCGCGCCTCCCAAGGATTCGATCATGCGGATGATCGACGAACAGATCAGAGCCGCCGCCAAACGCTATCTCGCCGAGGATTACGGCGTCTCGGCGTTCGCCGAATGGGTCGGCGAGCGGCTGGGGGTGGAGTTCACCGCGCGCGATTTCCGCGGCGCGGCATTCGAAGAGGCGCGCGACCAGGCCAAAGCCTCGGCCGAATCGCAAACCGCCGAACTTATCCGCGAAGCGCTCGAGGAACACCTTCCCGACGACGCCGAATCCGAAGAGTGGAACTGGCAGGCGATGGCCAACTGGGTCGTTACCCGCTATGATGTGAGCATTAAAGAAAAAGATCTCCGTCAATTCGCCCGAGCCGCCAGGAATCCCGAGACGGGCCGCAACGAGCTTGATCTCGATCGCAACGCGCTCACCGCGTTTGTCGAAGAGAAGGCGATCGAATCGATTCGGTCGGTCGATCTTTCTCCGGCGGCCGAATCGTTGCGGGAAGATTTTGGTCGCCGCGCCCTTGCGGGCTGGGTTCAACATAAGTTCGGCTTAAGATTGGATCACGAGCCTTGGGCCAAGCTTTCGAGCCAGGAGACGACGCGGCTGATCCTTTCCGAGGCGACTAAACATTACAACATCAAAGAGGCCGAGTTCCCGGTGATGGTTGCGCTGACGCGTTTCCTCCGCGATCGCGACCCCGGCCAGCCGGCGCGGTACGACCGCGAGGGGCTCGCCGCGTGGGCCTCGAAACGGTATCACGTGATCGTCGACGTGGAAGAACTGCGGACGATGCTCCGACCTGAAATCGAGGCGAGGCTCCTCGAAATCGCCCGCGACGCGTATCCCGGCGCTCGGATCGAAGCCGAACTCGCTCGACGTATCGACGAAGTTTATGGACCCGAACCGTCGGCCGTCGGCAAAGCTCTCCCGCTGATCGCTCCCGGCCCCAACGCCGTCGCCAAATTGCGGGATTGGCTCGCTTCCGAACTCGAATCCGAGATCCTTACATCCGTCGATGACCTCGTCGGCCTCTCCCGTGAAGAAGTCCGCACACAATTATTTAACGCATTCGATTCGATCCATCGGCCCGAAATGGCCGAGATGGAACGGTCGCTCTTGCTTCAGATCCTCGACAGCGCGTGGATGGAACATCTTCGCGCCATGGATCACCTGCGATCGTCGGTGGGGCTCCGAGGCTACGCCCAGGTCGACCCCAAAGTCGAATATAAGCGTGAAGGAATGAAGATTTTTGAAGAGATGTGGAACGGCGTCGCCGATCGCGTGACCGATCTTGTTTTCAAGATGGAGCAAGTCGATCCCGACTTCCTTTCGTATCTTGGGTCGCGTTGGAAGCTCGACCGCGCCGAGACGATTCACGATTCTCCCGTCAGCAGTCTTCACGCCGAGCCCGACGCCACAGGAATCCGCGCCCGCCAGCAAGCCGCGATCGAGGCGAGCCAAGAGACGTCCGAACGGAAACGCGAACCCGTTCGTAACGTCGGCAAAAAAGTCGGTCGAAACGACCCCTGCCCGTGCGGATCTGGTAAAAAATTCAAGGCGTGCTGCATGCGAACCGGCGCGCGATCGAACCAGGCGTAACGCATTCCACGCCCGGAATCAGCCGATCGATCCCGCCGATTTCCGCCGCGAGCGATCGATCGGCTTGATGTAATCTCAGTGTCCTAAACGAGTTGCGTCTGCAATACCAAGCCGGGGTGGCGCAAATGCGGCCCGCGAGCGCCGAACGATTCGCCTTTTGTTCATCGGATCGCTCGGTTTTGCAGCGTTCAAGGCACAAAGGTTGCAGCGAAATCTCCTCTCCGACCGACCGACCGACCGCTCGCGCCGACGCGATCTTCGTGGTGGACCGCGTAACGACGC
>JAKBCQ010000629.1 GCA_021807585.1 Planctomycetota bacterium
CCGATCTTTCGGCAAGCAGGTCGCGGTCGACCGCGTCTCATTTGAAGTTCCCGTCGGGTCGGTCTTCGGCCTGCTCGGCGAGAACGGAGCGGGTAAATCGACGACGATTCAATTGATGTTGGGACTGATCCGCGCCGATTCGGGCCGGATCGAAACGCTCGGTCTCGATCCCATGCGGCACGGCCTCGAGGTGCGCCGGCGGGTCGGCTACGTCGCCGAACAGCCGAGCCTTTACGATTGGATGACCGTCGCCCAAATCGGCTGGTTCGCCTCGGGTTTTCACGCCGATCCCGATCAAGCCACGCTTCCGTATCTCAATCGTTATTATGAATTGATCAAGGCGTTTCAACTTCCCCCGAACAAAAAACTGAAAAGGCTTTCAAAGGGCATGAGGGCCAAGGCGGCGCTCTCGATCGCGATGGCCGCCGAACCCGATTTGCTCGTCCTCGACGAACCGACTTCGGGGCTCGATCTGATGGTTCGGCGCGAGTTTTTAGAGAGCATGGTCGATCTCGCGGGAGCGGGGAGAACCGTGTTCCTTTCGAGCCACCAAATCGCCGAGGTCGAACGCGTCGCCAGCCATGTGGCGCTCTTGCATCAGGGGAAATTGCTGCTCGTGGAACCGCTCGACGATTTAAAAGCGCGCTCGTTCATTCTCGCGTTCACGTTCTCAAATCGCGATCACGTCGACGCGCCTCCCGCGGGATCGGGAGTGACGCTCGTCGATTGCGACGATCAACCGAGACAGGCGCGGTGGCTCGTTCACGCCGCGGACCGCGCGACGCTCGAACCGCTCCGGAACCTTCCCGGAGTTTTGGAGATGGCCGTCGAAACCCCCTCGCTCGAGGAGATTTACGTCGGCTATCTGCGCGGACGGCGGGCGCCGGGGGGCGACCCGCCGTCTCTCGCATCCGCAGTCGCATGATCGTTTATATCTTATGATCCACAGGTTCTATTGATCTTTTATTCGAAGGCTCCTTTGAGATCGAGAGGTTGATCATGTTCCTCCGGCTTTGGTGGAAGGACGCGCGGCAGTTTTGGCCGATGTGGGCGTTCCTCGCGGCGCTCGTCGCATTGTATCAGTACATCATCGTTTACTATCATCTCGATCGCGCAAACGAAACGGTATTCTTGCCGCTCGCGCTGTTTTGGGCGGGGGTTTACGCGCTCGCCGCGGGGTCCGCGGCGTTCGCGGGAGAGCGCGAAACGCGAACGCTCGGATTCCTCGACGCCATCCCCGTTCCGCGCCGCGTCCTCTGGAATTCGAAAGCGTCGTTCGCGTTCGTCTCAACGCTCGGCGTAGCGATCGTGCTCGCGATTCTCGCCGAGTCGGCGACGACCCGCGAATCGAATCAAGGGATCGGAACATGGGAAGCGATCGTCGCGTTCACGCCGATCGTCGTCGAATCGTTGTGCTGGGGGCTCTTCTGGTCGTCGTTCCTCCCCAACGCGCTCTTCGCGGCGAGCTTGAGCATCGCGTGTCTGACGTTCGATTGGTTCATCCTCGCGCCGCTCGTCCCCGGCTTCGGCGTGATCAAGCCCTCGCCGAATCGCGGCCTCGCAAGAAGCATTGGTGATATTTCATACCTGGCTTTCATTCCATCATTAATCGCCTTGTTTTTATCGCGATCGATCGTCACGTATCGCGAGCGACGATCGTCGAGGAGTGTCGCGCGAGCGCGTTCTCGGGTTCGGATTCGCCTCGTTCGCGAGCACGAGGTTCCCGGAACCGCGATCCGGGTCCGCCGCGAGCGGTTCGCGACGACCCGCAGGCTCGTCTGGCAAACGCTAACCGTCGATTCGGCTCGTTTTTCGATCGCGCTCGTCGCGGCGTCGATCCCGATCCTGATCTTCCAGCGTCTCCAACAATCTACCCAGATTTTGCCTTTTTTTGAGAGATCGGGGATCTCCTTCATCATCGCGTTATTCGTCGGTCTTGAAACGGGGATCGGCGTCTTCTCGTGGGAGAACGCACGCGAAACGTATCGCTTTTATGTTCACAACGGAGTTCGCCCCGGCTTCGTCTGGCTCGTCAAGCAGTTTGTTTGGATCGGAATCTTGACGGTCGCGATCACGACGTGCCTCGGCGCGATCGAATTAACGAACGGGGTCCAAGATCATCCCGATATTTATCACCAGCGTGAAACCATCTTTTTATTCGCACTCGTTTTACATTGTTACGCGGTCGGGCAGTTCATGGGGATGATTCTTCCGCGCGCGATCACGGCTTTCGTGCTGGGGTTGTGCGTCGCGGCGATCACCGCGATCCCTCCGATCGCGATCGCCGCGGGTCGACTCGCCCCCGATTGGATTTTATTGACGACGCCGATTCTATTTTTGGGGGCGTCTTACTTTTGGGTAAGCGATTGGATGAACGGAAGGCGAAACGTCGCGAGCTGGGCGCGACTCGCGTCGGTCGTCGTCGCGGTCGCCTTGGCCGAAATCTCGGTCTTCGGAGCGTATCGCGCGTTCTCCGTCCCCAATTACGACGATTACGTCAAGCTCGAAGGAGACGTTCCCGCGCAAATCCTCATGTCGAAAAACGCACAAGAGACGGGTCGAACTCTTGAAATCTTGGCTTCCGACATTCATTGCAATCGCGTTCAATTTAATAATCAGGTTGGAGAAATGTTATTCGTGATCCAGCACGGATGGAAATCGGATTCGAAAGCGGCGGTCGAATTCTGGTCGAACAACAAAGACGCCGTCGACGAAATAAGACGCGCGGCGCTTCGTCCCGAGACGCCGATTCGGCCGATTCCTCTCGGCGCCGATCAACCGCCCACTCCCGCGTGGATTAATGATCTTTATAAATTAGCGATTCTATTGGGTTTAGACGCGAGCGAACGCCGATCGCGCGCCGATCTCGCCGGGGCGTGGGATGATATTGAGGCGATGATCAACCTGGGTCGCCGCGTCACCGTCGTCGCGACCTCCGATCAATGGCTTGTCGGACATTCGATCCTTACCGCGGCCGACGCGCTCGCGGTCGATTGGTCGCTCGACGCGCGATTGACGACAGCCGACATCGAACGCGCGCTCAAAAGCTTATTGAAAACACCCGAGGGGGGAACGTTCGCCGATTCGATCCGCGTCGAGGCTTGGCTCGCGATCCACCGGACAAGGTCGGGGCGCCCTTATCCCGAGAATTCGCAAGACAATATGTCTTTATTAGTCAGTGATGTTCTGATGATTTACATGAATACCCCTTGGGAGCGGGAACGCTCGTATCGGGTGATCAAGCTGATCGCCGCGGCGTCTCTCGATTGGTGCGATCGCGAATATCACGCGCGCGATCCGATTCCAATCGAT
>JAKBCQ010000630.1 GCA_021807585.1 Planctomycetota bacterium
GAAACTGATCGGCGCGTTCGAGCTCGAACGGATGCGGTCGGTTCAGGCGTACGTCGCGCTGCGGGGGGCGCGAAACGTCAACGAATTCTCAGATATTCCCGCCGAGAAAATGAACATTTATAATACGCATTATCTCAAGCCCGTGCATTTTGAAACTCGGGTGAAGAAAACGCGGTGGTGCGTGCTGCGGTTGCCCAACGCGAGCATGGCGCAGCAGGCGGGGATGAGCACCGAGGGGTTCGAGGAATTTTATTTCGACGTATGCAATATTGATTATCCCAGGTTGGCGCGGGCGCTCGAACCGCTGGTCGAGCGAATGGAGCGGGCGCGCGACGTCGAGATCGTCGGTCCCGACACCGACCTGCGGTTTTCGATCGCGGGGATTCCGGCGATTCCGTGCGCGGGAGAGATGAACATACCCGACGGCGAGGTCTTCACGGCGCCGGTTCGCGATTCGGTCGAGGGACGGATTCGGTTCAACACGCCGACGATTTATCAGGGGACGTCGTTCGACGGCGTTCGGCTCGAGTTTCAAAAGGGTCGAATCGTCCACGCCGATTGTTCGGGGGGCGATGTCGATAAGTTGCGGCGGATTTTGGCGAGCGACGACGGAGCGGGTTATGTCGGCGAGTTTTCGCTCGGCTGTAACCCGAGGATTTTGGAGCCGATGCGCGATATTTTATTCGACGAGAAGATCGCCGGGAGCCTGCACCTTACTCCCGGAAACGCGTACGACGAGGCCGACAACGGCAATCGCTCGAAAATTCATTGGGATCTCGTGCAGATTCAGCGGGAGGATTACGGCGGCGGGTCGATCCTCTTCGACGGCGCGCCCGTTCGCGTCAACGGTCGTTTCATCCCCCCCGAATTGCAACCTCTCGATCCCGAATGATGCGACGATTCCTGATGATCGCTTACATTAAGATATCGCCGCATAGCTGAATGTTTATGCTCGCCGGTGTCGACGGCGGGACGGCTTGATGATGCAAGGATGTTTGACGCTTTGAGGAGGGGATGAGATGGCGTGGATGATCTTGGCGGCGGCCGCGGCGATTGCCCAAACCCCCGGAACGACGCGCGAGCGACCCGACGCGGGGCTTTTTCCCCTGGCTTTGCACAGGAGCATGGAACTCGACGATCTCGACCGCGAGATCCGACGCCAGCACGACGTCGTTTTGGTGAAGAAATCGGAGCTCGCGACGACCCGCAAGCTGGCGCGTCGGGGCGCGGTGAGCCCGATGGATCTCGAACGCGAGGAGTCCGACACCCGCTATCAAGAGGCGCACGAGCGCGAGATGATCGCGTATCGCGAACTCAAACGCTACGAACGCGACATCCTGGCGCGGAAAGTGAAGGCCGACGACGCCGAGGCGTTCAAGCTGTTGTTAAACTTATTGAAGCGTCAGTGGGACATGGCGCGGGTTGATCTTGATTTTCGCACGTCTACATTTCAACGTTTGCTGGAATTAAAGAAGCGAACCGCTGTGAGTCGCGACGAGGAGGAGGCCGCGGAGTTCGATTATCACGCGTCGGCGGCTTCGGTGGCGCTCAATCAGGCGCGGCAGGCCGAGGTCGCGATGCAGCTCGCGATTCGCACGGGCGAGAGAGACTTCGACCGTGATCGGCTTTCGGAATTGGAGCGCGGTTATCTGAAAGCGCGGGTGCGGTACGCCGAGATTCAGGTCGCGGGCGCGAAGAGTCGGCTCGATCGAGCGCGCGACAGGGCGCAGGGGGGCGGCGTTTCGCAAGAGGCGATCGACGCGCTTGCACACGCCTATGAAGACGCCAAGGCCGAGCTGGCGCGTGAGCGGATGGAGCTCTCGAACGTCAAGCCTCCCAAACCGCCGACGAACGTACGCGCGAGTTGACGATTCGCCTTCCCGGGAGTAATGTGCTCGGCGGATTCGGCGATCGCGGTCGCCGGGGTGGGGGCGAAAACGATCGAGAGCGTCGCGCGGAGGCGAGATGGCGCAAGATCCTTATCATATCGTATGCATCGAGCCTCGTTTTCCTGGTCGATTGGGAGCGATCGCCGATTGGCTCGTGCGCCGTCGCGGCTATCGATGTTGGTTTTATTGCAACGCGTTCGATCCCCAAGCTTACTGGCCCCCTTCGGCGGGTACCGGGCTCGACGTGATCAAATTCGAGGTGGGAGGAGTCGCGAGCGAACCTCAAGTTTATTGGACCCGCAACCTCGAGCGCGGACTCTGCTACGCATACGGCTGCTGGGAAGTCCTCGACGGTCGCAGGCCCCGCCCCGTCGACGTCGTTCTCGGTCGATCCGCAGGGCTGGGGTCGACCCTCTTCACGCCGATCACATATCCCGCCGCCGGGATCGTCAACTTGATGGACGGTTATTTAAAACCGCGTGAACATGATATCACGTCGGAACTCGATAACGATACAAGCGTCAATTATTACGCGTGGCGCGCCGCGGCGGGGACGATGGACCTTCTTGATATGGACAATGGATCGATTCCCTGGGCCGCGACGCGTTATCAACGCGATTCGTATCCCGAGGCGTATCGCGACGATTTCGAGGTCTTTTTCGACGGCGTCGACGTGCGGCTGTTCCGGCGTGCGCGACCCGAGCGGCCGAGGATGATCGCGCGGCGGATGATTCCCCAGGACGCGAAGGTGGTGACGTTTGTCGCGCGTTCGCTCGATCGCGTTCGCGGTTTCGACCGTTTCCTTCGGCTGGCTCGTCGGCTCGAGGTCGAATTTCCCGAGGCGATTTTCGTCGTCGCGGGGGCGCCGATTGTCGTTCGCGGGCTCGATCTGCCGTTTTATGGAACGAATTACCTTGAACATTTGATCAAAGAATCGCCGCTCGTCGATCCGTCGCGGTATTGGTTTTTGGGTTATGTCGACCGGCCGACGATCGCCGAGATGCTGGGGGTGAGCGACCTTCACGTCGCCCCCGGGCGGACGTTTTTTCCGGCTCGATCGATCGCCGAGTCGATGTCGGCCGAGTGTCTGATCCTCGCGTCCAACGACGAACCGACGCGCGAGCTGATCGAAAACGACGTCACCGGGCTGCTCGTCGATTCGACCGATCCCGACGCGCTATTCGAACGCGCCCGCGCCGCGCTGCGCGATCTCGCCGCGTTTCGGCCGCTCGGGCAAGCCGCGGGGAAGGCGGCGCGCGAACGATTCGACCAGGACGTCGTATTGCCCAAACTCGCGTTGATTTTCGATCGATTGGTCGAAGGAGATTATGCGAGAAGATGAATATTCTTTTTATTCACCAGGCTTTCCCCGCGCAGTTCGGCGGGCTCGGATTGGAACTGAAGCGGCGCCACGGAT
>JAKBCQ010000631.1 GCA_021807585.1 Planctomycetota bacterium
CGAGGGAATCGACGCCGAGGTTATCGACCGTGGCGACGACGAGGGCTCTGTCCAGAAAATCGTTTTGTTGTTCACATGAAGTTTCCGCGATCAACAGACAGCCGTGGCAGGCGGCGCCGTGGAGGAACCGTCGCTCGTGGGTGTTTTGCGGCTGGTGCTGGGCGCAAACGGGATCGTTCGAGCAAAGTTCGCCGAGTTCAAGAGCGTTATGGATATGCTCATGAATACGTCGGCCTACTTGAATCAGCCCTCCCAAAGTCCCTTCCGAATCGGAGGAGCCGGTGAACAGCAAAACTCCGTAGCCTACGCTCGGGATCGCGTAGATGCGTTCGCGGATCGAACTCGCCGGATAGCCGCATTCGAGCGCGACCGCGGTGATCAACAAATGCGAAAAGGAGTGGAGCATCAAATAGGGAAGGCCGGGAAACGCCCGCTGGGTTCCCTGATGTTCTCGTTCCCAGCAGTCGAATCCCGCGATAAGCTGTTTTCCTCGGTTCTTCACGTCGTCTTGATCGATCCACGACTCGATCGCTTTTTTATAAAATCCAATGAAAATTCCTTCTCCTTTGTTCTCGACCGCCGGTAGCCATGAGATTTCTCGCGCGAGCGATGCGCGACGCACGCCGATTTCGAGCTCGCCTTCGATATCGGGAGCGGCGGGCTCGAAGCGTGTGAATCCCACCTGGGCGATCACCTCGCGGAGCCGATGCACCAAAACGACGCGTTCGATCGAGTTCATCCAGGGCGAATCCCACGTCGATCGGGGCAAGGCTCGCGCGAAGAAATCACCGTCTGGTCGATCCTCGCCGAGCTCGTCCTTGCTCGCGATCAAGGTTTCCAGCTCGGCGACCTTGACCTTTTTCTCCTCCTTGGCGGCGCCGCCTCGCCTCGATTGAATTTCCGCATACGCCTCGTCGTCGCCGATTCCCTCAAGAGCTTGTTTCACCCTCTGCTTTTTTTTCTCGTGGCGAAGCTCTTCGATGCTCTCGACGG
The DNA here is from genome assembly GCA_021807585.1 of Planctomycetota bacterium. Lineage (GTDB taxonomy): Bacteria > Planctomycetota > Planctomycetia > Isosphaerales > Isosphaeraceae > JAKBCQ01. The sequence continues at coordinate 994 of JAKBCQ010000631.1, forward strand.
CCTCCAAAAATTCCCACACCGCGGTGATCGCTCGCTTGATCGTCTCGTCACGATCAGGGAGTGAAATAACGCTCATAAGCTGTGGAAAGTAGGCGTTGCTTGCGGTACGTATGAGCAAGCGGTTCGGTTCGCCGCATTCTTCTTTTGTGTAAGGCCCGAGCCAGGGTCGTGCGCCGTCGCAAAGTCCCAACGCCCGATTTTGCAGTTGAGCCGCCTGCGACATGTTGCGTTCCGCGGTTCCGCACTCGCAGCGAATCCAAACCTCGGATAGGTCGCCGCTCGTGCCTCGCTCGTCAATCCATAATTGCATATTCTTGGAACTGCAATCGTTCGCGCCGCCATGAACGAAATTGTACCAATTGATATCGCCGATATGACCCGAACGGCACGCGCGGACGAACCGAACGGGTACTACCACTCTTCTCCTTTTGTCGCGGTCGATGAACTTGCCGCGTGCAAGCGCCTTGCGGTGAACGAGCATGCGGGAGCGGACCGTCGATTTCGGATCACTCGATTCAAGATCTTGGGTGATGAACCATTCAGGAAATTGGAAACAATCGATACCCGTCGACGGGGCTGTGGGATCTTCTTGATCGGGAGGAGGCGATAAAAGCCGGATTTTGGGTACTTCGAGGATCGCGGCCAACTTATCGGTCAAGCGTTGCTCGACGATTTCTTCGCCTCCGTTCGACCAGAAATCGAGCCCGGCGACGAGTACCGAATGATTGGGCAGATCGAGCATCGCCCCCGGTCCGAAGGTCGTCACGACCTGGCTTTGGCGAAGCTGACCCGGGGGTTTCGCGCCTTGTCTGCGTTTCATAAGTCGTCCTCCGAGATCTCCGAGCCGTCGATCGTTTTGAGCCACAGGTTCACGCTCGGTTCGACATCTCGCATCGATCGATTGGCGCGGAATTTCATCTTCGGGTGATGTGGAGGAAGACGCTTCAATTCAGGATTTAAAATCTCGTAGAGCAAGCGCTGCGCGCCTCCGACTTCTTCCTGATACTGGAGTCCGACGCCCGATTGGCTTAGGTCGTGAGCCGTTTTGCTCCATTCGTCAAGCAGATCGCGCGCTCGGTCTCGGACGCGCCTGCTCAAATGTTCGGCATCCTCCGTCGAGAGCGTGGAATGGTCGAGGGCTCGGCGCGCAAGGGTTTCTACCGCGAAATCGAGCTCGGCGCGATGCTTGAGGATTTCGCCCGCTCCTCGCGGCGGCGTCATCGCGGCGAGTCCATGCCTTGCAAGCGAAACGAGCGTTCCCGCGAGCCCTCGATCGAGAGCCCTGGGGGAGAACGGCGTTACGCTTGTCGCTTCAACACTTCGATAGAACGATTCATGATAAGCGGAGAATCGTTCATAATGCGAGCGGTCGCGCGGCTTGTGGACGTTGAGAATCGTGACGACGAGCCCCGGCCTCTCGTGGTCACGACCGACCCGGCTCGTCGCCTGGATGTACTCGGCGCTCGTCTTCGGCTGTCCAAAAACGACCATCAAACCCAGGCGAACGATGTCGAGACCGACCGAAATCATGTTCGTCGCAATCGCCACATCAACATATTCTTGATTAGAGAAGGCGAGTGAAAGTCTGCGCTTGGCGTCGGAGACCTGTGCGGTGCTCACTCGGCTCGTCAGCTCGACAGGCTCGTAGCCGATCATTCGATTTTCGTAAAGACCCGACTCCTCCCCCACGCGTTTCCGCGTGGCGTAACCCGCCAACCGATTGCGCACCTCGTCTTCAATCAACCGCCTCGATCCGCCGAGTTCGCGAAGGCTGTTGAAATATCCGACAAGGGTCATATAAGCGTCCGCGGGATTCAACGGATCGACATTCTTGCCGTCTCTCTTACCGTATCGCTTTCCCGCCGCGGCGAGCAAAGTGAGATAAACGCGGAGCATCACGACCTTGGGGCTTCGCCCCTGAGCCGCAACGCCGATGTATAGTCGCGGCGCGCTCTCGAGCTTCGACTCGGTCCGCGCGAAGAACGAATTCCGCCGGTCGGGGCCGGGAGGCGGGAAGATATCGACCATCCGACGGTTGAACAGCGCGCGAATCTGCGTCTCGGCGCGTCGGACCGTCGCGGTCGAGGCGATGATTTTAGGCCCGATCCGCTTCCCGTTTTGTTCATAAGTACATAGTTCGTCGAGCGCGGTCTCGTAAAGCCCGACCATCGTGCCGAGCGGTCCTGAAATGAGGTGCAGTTCGTCCTGGATGATCAGGTCGGGAGGATGCAACCGTTCACTCGGCAATGGAACGCCCGAACCGGGATCGCATGGTCCATAAAAGCCTTCGCGGTCGAACCGCTCAACTTTT
>JAKBCQ010000632.1 GCA_021807585.1 Planctomycetota bacterium
TGCGTTTGCGTTTTCGGGTCGGCGCTCTCGTCGGCATTAAAGCCGACGATCAGCTTTTCAAATAACACGCCTCGGCTTTCTCCTTGCAAACGATTCAGCTCCTGGCGAATCGCCATAAACGAGTCTTGATTACGCATCGCCAACGAGTTCAGCGTCATGATCGCCGCGTGCCGCGCAGCGGGATCCTTCGGCGTACTGATCGCCGTGATCACCAGTTCGAGCTCGCCGATCTCACCCAACGTCGCGATCGACGCCTCGCGTATCTCCTTGCGAGGATCCCCCATCCCCTCGGCGAGACTCGCGACGACGGGAGCGTCGGGCTTGATCAGCTTGGAGAAATCGTCGGCAAGCTGCTGCTCAAGCGGCTGCAAGCGGCCGTCGGTCACCCATTGCGGCGCGGGCATCGGATTCAAAGGTGAAAAGACGGGTTTATCTCCCAAAATCAAATCGATGAAACCCGGCCCTTTCAGCGTTTCCTCAACCTTTCCCGAGCGGATCAAGGTCTCCCCCTCCGCCGACCAGAACCCCACGCGCGGATTCGGTCCCGCAGCACGCTGCATTCCAACCGCAATCTCCGCGGGCGCGGTCACCGATACCTCTTTCCCCTCAAGTCGAACGATAAACGGCTTCGCGGGGGCGATCCCCGTAACAAGAATACGACCCTGATAAATCTCGATGCGACCGATATTATCGCGATCCGCGGCAAGCACCTTTCCCGAAAACGTCCCCAAAAGCGCAACCTTAAGCGCGCCCCATTGAACCGTGTGCCGCGTATAAAGCGGCGCCACGATCCGATCTCCATCGTGCAACGTCGCCTTCATGCCGACACGGTCCCATTCGTCCTTCGCCTTGTTGAATCGCAGCAAAACCCCTTCCGATTGATCGATCGTCCCCGCGATTCCAGGAGGCAACGGCGCGGCGAGCTTCGCTTGCTTTTCCTTGTCCTCCCGCTCTTTCTTCTCTCTCTCCTTCGCCTCGGCCTCGGCCTTCTCGGCCTCGATCCGCTTCCGTTCCAATTCCGCAGGGTCGGGTTGTTCGGGTCGTTTCTCTTCCACCTTGGGCGCCGCGGCTTTCTTCGCGGCCGAATCGTCGTCCCCCGCGGCCTGTTGGAATTGCGGCGTCGTTCCCCGATCGGGCGATAACATCAGCACCGATATCACCAGCAAAAACAGCAACCCCGCGATCAACGCCAGCGGAGCGACTCCGCGAGCGAGCCCCCGCCCCGATTCGCCCGAAGGCGCAACCCACGCCGGAGGTTGCGGCTCGACAGCCGCGGCCTGAACCCGCTCACGCGATCTCCTCCGCTTCCGCGGCGCCCCCCCCACCGCCTCACGCCCCTTCACCAGACGATACATCCGTTGCTTCGCCTCTTCGGGAACCTTCGCTTTCTGGCCGATCATGCTCAATATTTGATGCGCCGCCGCGACCTCGGCGAGATGAAGATCCGATGTCAAACACTTCTTTTCATATTCAACAACCTGCTCGTGATTCAATTGATTGTCGAGATACGCCGCGACAATGTTCGCGTCGACCCCGTCGGGACCGCTCGAACCCGGAACCGAAAGCCGACGACGACGACTCACCTTCTGAATCCGCTTCACCAACTCCTGCGCCGCGGGCGCCTCGTTCACCTTCCTGCCAATCTCTCGGACCTCGCCGGGAGGAAGCGTGTCGTCAAGCCAGGCCAATAGCGTTCGGAGAGTCAGGTTCATGATCGTAACCACTTTCCTGGTAATAGGCTCGGTAGGTCGTCAAGCGCCGGGGCGCTCCCACAAAGACGCTCTCGCGGCGGCCGCACGATCGAGAAAAGACGATCGATCCCCTCAACACCGACCGCGCGGCCCTCATCCTTATTAGTGGCGCCTCGTCGCAAGATCCGTCGAAGATTTTTTGAACTCAATTTAAGACCCCCGCACAATCGACCCCCCACCGGCTCGATCGATCGCGTTCCAATCGAATCGGATCCGATCCATTGCAAACGAACGCGCCTTGGCTTGCAATCTTGTCCTCGCTCCAGCATGATCGAATCATGAATCGAACGCTTCAACTCTCCCGAACGAAGCCGACGATCGTCGGAGGCGCGTCGTCAATAAGACCGAACGATATTATTTGGGGTTACATCCGTGAATCGCATTATTTCTTTATTTGCTTTCGGATCGATCGTGTTCGCGGCGGCTTCGCCTTCAAGGCCGTCGTTCGCCGCCGAAGCGAACGCGCCGCTCGAGCGTAACGCCGAGGATCAAAAGCTTGAAGCGTTCTTTCGTGAATACCTTGACGAGGCCTTCGCCGCCGAACCCGTCCGCGCCACGATGCTCGGCGATCATCGCTTCGACGATCGCCTCGACGACGTCTCCCCCGAGGCGCGAGCGCGCAACCTCAACCGCGATCGCAAAACGTTCGCGTCGCTCCCCAATCGGATCGATTACACCAAACTCTCTCGCGAAGGACAGATCGATTTCGAGATCCTCAGGAACTCGGTCGCGCGCGATATCTGGCTCGCAGAACATTTCGATCCCTTCGTTCAAGATCCTCGAACTTATGGATCTTATATCACCGAATGTGTTTATCTTCCGCTCACTCAATCGACCTTGCCCAAAGAGACGAACGTCAAAAACGCCGCGGCGCGGATGACGCTCATCCCCAAGGTGATCGATATCGCCAAGCGAACGATCGGCAAGGCGCCCAAGGTGAAGGTTGAGACCGCGATCCTCCAAACCAAAGGCGCGATCGGTTTTTATCAAGACGAAATCTTCCACTTAAGCGGGCGAAAACCGGGCGAGGGAGATTTCTCAGCCCGCGCCGCCGCCATCGTATCGGCTCTTCAAGATTATCTCAAGTTCTTGGAATCAAAGGTCTTGCCCAACGCAGGCGACGATTGGCGAATCGGCCGCGAGAAATTCGCGCGCAAGCTCGAATTCGAACTCGACGCGGGCGTCTCCGCCGACGAAGTCTTGGCCGAGGCCGAGGCCGAGGCCGATCGCGTTATCCGCGAAATGGCCATGCTCGCTCGGCAAATGTGGGGCGTCGTTTATCCCGGCAAGCCGATCCCCCCCGACGACTCCGAAGGACGACGCGAACTCACCGCTCTCATGCTCGATCACGTCGCCGCCAAACACGGAACCCCCGCCACGCTCGTCACCGACTCGCGCGCCGAGGTCGCCGAAATCAAAGAATTCATCCGCAACGCACGCATCTTAACCCTCCCCAATCCCGATCAATGCCGCGTAATCGAAATGCCCGAATTCATGAGGGGCAATTCCGTCGCTTATCTCAATCCCGCCCCACCCCCCCATCC
>JAKBCQ010000633.1 GCA_021807585.1 Planctomycetota bacterium
AAGCGCGTGCAGCCGCGACTCGCCTTGCGATTTCCCCCTCGTGTAGCAAAACACATGATCTCCCGAGCGAAAGATCACATAAGGAATGATTTGCTTAAACGACGGATCGTCCTCGACCTCCGATCGCGGCCGAAACGACACGAGTTCGGGGGTGAGGAGCGCGTCGAGGTAGCGATCGGCCTCGGGCGAAAAACCCTGAAATCGCCCGAGCCGGTCGAGCTCGGCCGAGGGAACAACCAACACTCGCTCGGTTTTCACGGCGACGCTCATCGGTACCGATCCTCAAAAGAAGAATCATTCAATAGACGAATATAAGCGAACCTAGAACGACGCGACGCGCCCCGAGAGCCCGGGGAGGTTGCGGTTCGGTTTCAGGATCGTAACTTACAGACGAGCGTTCGCCGCGTCGAGCCCTCGCCGATCAGATTATACTTTATAAAATCTTTTAATTAATTAAAATCTTATATTAAAGGACGAGCGGCGCGTCGGAACGATCGGGTTCGCGGTTGCGTTCGCCTCGGCCGACTCGGTATGCTTTGCGGCTTGACGTTCGGGAAAAGAAAGGATTCGAAGATCGATGAACCCTTATCGCGATGCATTTTACAACCGCCAGGCCGAATGGCACGGCTACACGAGTCTTGAATTCGCCGAGGGGAAGCACCGCGAGCGGGTCAAATATTACGATTGGTACACCCAAGGATGGTTGCCCGACGATCGCTCGGTTCCAATCCTCGACGTCGGCTGCGGAAGCGGTCAGTTCTTGTATTTCCTGCGCGAGCGAGGGTTTACAAACGCCGCCGGGATCGATCTCGACGCGGCTCAGATCGAGATCGCGCGCGGCCTCGGCCTCGACGCACGGAAGGCGACCGCGACCGAACATCTTCAAGCGAATCCCGATCAATCCTACGGCTTGATCTCGATGCTCGATATTCTTGAGCATTTTACGCGTGAAGAATTGTTCCCACTTTTGGAGACGATCGTCGCCAGGCTCGCTCTCGGCGGGCGCCTGATCGCGAGCGTCCCCAACGCCGACAGTCCCGAGGCTTCGCGGTCGATTTACGCCGACATCACCCACGAGATCGCCTTCACCCCCACCTCGCTCGCCGAGTTGTTCTTTTGCCACGGGCTCAAACTCGTCGAACTGCGCGACCCCTGGCCCGCCCCCGTCACGCCGCTTCGCAAGGCTTACCGCGCGTTCGCGAACACGACCCGCAAACTCGAGGCGCTTCGCCAAAAGGCGCTCGGCTTCGACCCGCCCAAATACTGGTCGTCGGTCGTCTGGGCCGTCGCCGAAAAGTGATGATTACCTTCGAAAAGCCCAACCTTGAATACGAATTAAAAGTCGAGTCTATTGGACTTGACGCCTTGTCGATCTCGTCATTTGATACGGTTCTCGTCCCTCAACGAAAAACATCGACTTGGAGGAGTTGTTATGACATCCAAGAGTGACGGAGATAATCCTCATTCGACCAAAAAAAAGCCGTCGCAAAATCCAGAAGGCGCTCGACTGAAGAGGATCGAGAACATGCCTTTCAGATGAAGCTTTATTTTGCTTCACGCATCTTTGACATGATTATTCTTATTGTCAAATTCGCCGGTTTTTGCGGAATCGGCTATATTTTTATCGTATTACCGTTGAAATTAACCGCCGGCAAAGAAACGTTCGTTCAAATTGCATACCAGGCGGTACTCGACCTAAAATTAAGCATGATCGTTCCTTGGGCCGCGGCGGCGCTATTCGCCGGCGCCTGGACTCGGGAGCGTTCACTGCGAAAAAAGACCGTGAAACGAATGAATCGGTTGAATAAGGATCAGGAAAGTCAAAACGATATGTCTCAAGCCTCAGTAACGGCCAAACGCGAATTCGAAAAGACCGAGGAAAAATCATGAACCGCGCGGATCAAATTGAAATCGTTCAAGTTTTTCTGGGGCTATGCCTATTGTGGGCGGCCTACCGAGCTTATCGTTCGACGGCGACCGATCGTCTCATCGAGGATCTCAACTCATTTCGCGATGAGCTTATCGAATACCTCAAGTGCAACAATCTCGATACACAAACGCGATTTTCGAGAGAACTCATCCAGACAATGGATCGGATCGTCTCCAATATCGGCGAATTGCACAAGCTTTCCGTCATCTCACTCGTTTTCCTCAGAAGGGAAGCTGCTGTGAAGGTGTCCATGATCGAATCGATATCGGACCCGTCGACTCGAGAATTCGTTCGGAATCTCAATCGTCGAATCAACGCTCGAATCGCCGATTTCCTTTTCTTTGAAGGTCCGAAAGCGCTCGTTTTTTTACCGATTCGTTTCATCCAATCGATCATTTTCCGGCCCGGATCGAAGCGACTTATCGACTTCGATCGAATCGTCAAGCGCGATGAATTCTTCGGTTCCAAATCACATACTAAGATTTTGATTTCAAAACATTGATAATTTATCATGAATAGTTATCTATGATTCAGTCGCCGTCTCCATATTGAGAGTCGTCGGTCGATCGAAGAGATCGTCAAAAAAGCTTTGGCTCTCGATTGATCTTGGATGTTATCTGCTAAGATATCCCCGCGCAGCGCTTCGACGGTTCGGCGAGAACGCCTCGCGAATCGCTTTCGACGTGTTTTGAGCGTCCCTTTTCTCCAACAACGCCCGCGGAATCGCCATGAAAATCATCGTCCATCCCGCGGTTGAACCCGAACGCCTCAAGGCTCTCGCCGCGGCCGCGCCGCGGGCCGATTGGATCAACGCCTCCGATCGACGAACCGCGCTCGCCGAAATCGCCGACGCCGACGCGTTGATCGGCAAAATCGACCTCGAACTCCTCTCCGCCGCAAACCAACTTCGCTGGGTGCAAGCGTTTACGGCGAGCCTTGAACATTACATGTTCCCCGAGCTGATCGCGCATCGGTGCGTTCTCACGAACACGCGAGGGCTCTTCGGCGATGTCATCGCCGATCAGGTGATGGGCTACGTGATCTGCTTTGCAAGAAATCTTCATACGTATATCCGCCGACAGATCGACCGGCGTTACGAGCCCGTGGGAGGCGAGACCGAGCGCGTGAACAACGCGTCGGGTCCGGGAACGATCAACGGCATGGATCGCTCGGTCATTCACCTGGCGAACGCCTCGATGGGGATCGTCGGCTTCGGCGGAATCGGCGGCGAAATCGCCCGACGGGCGCTCGCGTTCGGCATGACCGTCCGCGCCGTCGATCGCTTCCCCGACCGCGCCGCTCACGTTCCCGGAATCGAATTCCTCGCGGGGCTCGATCGTCTGACCGATCTCATTTCCTCAAGTG
>JAKBCQ010000634.1 GCA_021807585.1 Planctomycetota bacterium
TCACGATCCACAACGTGATCGGCTTCTTGCTTGTGGGGAACGCGTTTCTGGCGTTATTTTATCATTTAACGACGGGTGAGATTCGTCAATTTCTTCCCGAGCCGCGCGATTTCATCACGCTCGCGGTGCGGCAGGCGAATTACTACATGCGCGGGATTTTCCGCGGCGAGCCTCATCCGTTCGAACGCGGTCCGACTCACAAGCTCAATCCGCTGCAAAAAATTACGTATCTTGTTATCTTGAATCTTTTGCTTCCGCTCCAAACCGCGACGGGGTTGTTGATGTGGGGGATCGAGCGCGCGCCCGAAAGTTTTCCGGCGTTTTTCGATCTCGGGTCGATCGCCGCGATCCATGCGGCGGGATCGTGGCTGTTCGGGGCGTTTCTTATCGTGCACATTTATTTAACCACCACGGGGCCGACTCCCCTGGCGCTTTCCCGCGCCATGATCGTCGGCTGGGATGAAATCGAGGATGCACATGAGCCGGCAAGCGAATCACATTCCTGATCCTCCCGCCGAGCGCTACGTCGATCCCTATCTCGCGGGGGTGCTGTTGGGCGTTTTGCTCTTCGTCGCGAATTACGTGACGGGACACGGCCTGGGGGCTTCGGGAGGAATGAGCCGACTGACGGCGATCGCGGTCGATTCGATCGCTCCGTCGCATGTCGATCACAACGGGTTTTTCGCGGGATTGGCTCGTCCCTGGCGGTCGGCGCTCAACCACTGGATCCTTTGGACGCTCGTGGGGGCGGTCTTCGGCGCGGCGGTTTCGGGAGCGCTCGCGGGGCGTTTTCGACCTCAAATTTATCGAGGTCCGCGGGTCTCGATCCCCACGCGGCTCGCCGCGGCTCTCGCGGGAGGCGCGTTGATGGGTTACGGCGCCGAATGGGGACGCGGCTGCACTTCGGGACAGGCGCTTTCGGGCGGCGCGGTCCTCTCGGTGGGAAGCTGGCTGTTCATGTTCGCGGTGTTCGCCGGCGGTTACTCGCTCGCTTATTTCGTTAGGCGCTTATGGAGGTGAACGATCATGGGTCCGCTCGATCTCGCAAAATACGGCGGCTGGGGAGTCGCGGTTTCGAGCCTCGCGATCGGTTTCGCGTTCGGCTTCATCCTCGAACGCGCCGGCTTCGGCGACGCTCGTAAACTGTCGGCGCAGTTTTATCTCAAAGATCAATCGGTCATCAAAGTCATGTTCACAGCGATTGTCGTCGCCATGACGCTGATTTTTTGGACGTCGGGAATCGGCGTGCTCGATTTCGACCGCGTCTGGGTGAACCCCACTTACCTTTGGCCGGGGCTCGTCGGCGGAATCCTCCTCGGCATGGGATTCATCATCGGCGGGTATTGCCCGGGGACTTCGGTCGTCGCGGCGTCGACGCTCAAACTCGACGGTTTCGTCTTCTTCCTGGGATGCCTCCTCGGAATTTTCCTCTTCGGTGAAACTGTATCTTATTTTTATGCGTTCTGGGAGAACGCGGGTTTTCTGGGACGGCTGACGATCCCGGAACGGCTGGGTTTGAGCGACGGAGTCGTCGTTTTGGGAGTGATCGTTTTCGCGATTGTCGTTTTTAGCGGCGTTGAACTCATTGAAGCCTGGATGAATCGAACCGATCATCGAAACGCGGCGACCGCCGGCGCCGCGGTGACGACCGCGGCCGCTCCCAGGCGTTCGAGCTTGCCGCGTCTCGCCGCGGGGCTGTTGACCGCGGGGATCGGCCTTTTGGTCGTTTCTCAGGTCGTTCCCAACCCCGCTCTCGAGCGAGCGCGAAGCCGCGCCGAAGCGCTGATCGCGAGTCGCGAGCGACACGTCGAATGCGCCGAACTCCTCTCGCTGATACAAAACAATCAAATCGTACTCAATCTCATTGATGTTCGCGACGAGGCCGATTGGAATTTATTTCACTTAGCCGACGCCAAGCGAAAACCGCTCGGCGAGATCGACCCGGCTTGGATCAAAAAACTTCCGGCCGATTCGATCAAAGTCGTGATGTCGAACGACGAACAAGCCGCGAATCACGCCGCCGAAACGCTCATTGCGCACGGAGCGCGGAACGTTTATATTCTTGAAGGCGGAATCAACAGGTGGATCGCCGTTTACGGAAAAGGGGAGATCGAACCGATCGCCGCGTCGGCCGGCGCCGATTCGCTCCGGTATCGCTTCGCCGCGGCGCTCGGGTCGCATTACGCCGCGGCCGATCCCGATCCCTGGAACACGCCGATCCCCAAGTTCACCCCCAAGGTCAAATTCGAGAAGCCCGTCGTCAAAATCAGCGGCGGTTGCGGCGGATGAAATCACCGACGATTTCCACGCGGAACGACCGCGCGGCGGCGGCGTTATGATATCGTAAGCAACAATGCTTGCTCATTGAAGCGGCTTCGGGGCGATCTTCGCTCGTCGCTCTTTGATACAATCGAATTTTCATAAAAATTATATATGAAAGATTAATCGTGTGAATGAATCGCATGACTCCCGTTATAATGGGCCCGAGCGGACGGATTCGTTTCGTTTCGGCGGTCGAGAGCTTCGCGTCGTCGCTCCCGCCGATCCCGATCGTCTGCTCGACGATCCCGCGGTGCTGACGCGGAACGCCCTCGACGGTTACGCTCCGTATTGGGCGCAGCATTGGCCGGGAGCGTTTTTGCTCGCCGAGGTCGTCGCCGAGCGATCGTTGATCGCCGAAACGCGAGCGATCGAAATCGGCTGCGGCCTCGGCCTCGCGGGGCTCGTCGCGCTCGCTCGCGGTCTTTTCGTCCATTTTACCGATTACGACGACGCTCCGTTCGCTTATATTCAAAAGAGCGTCGCGTTGAGCGGGCTGAACGCGTCTCGCATGAGCGCCGACCGGCTCGACTGGCGAACCCCCCCCGATATTCGCTACCCGCTCGTCCTCGGCGCCGATTTGTTGTACGAATCGTCCAACGCGCGCGTGCTGGCGAGACTGATCGAGTCGATCCTGGAACCCGGCGGCGAGGCGCTCCTCACCACCCCGTTCCGCGTCGCGGCGCAACGCCTCGAGCCGATCTGGGCCGAACGCGGCCTCGCGGCGATCGCGACGACAGTCGCCGCCAAAAACGCCGAGGGAAAACCGATCGAGGGGACGCTCTGGACGATCAAACTTAGCTAAGCTCAGATGAAATTATCATTCTTCTTAAAGAAACCGATTCAAGAACGTCAATTGACGTTTCGATTTGTTGCGCGGAGGATCGCGCGCGAGCGTCGGTTCAAGGCGACGATTGTTTTCTTGACGCTGCTTTTGATCGCGGTCGCGGTCGCCGCGGTTCCCGCGGGGC
>JAKBCQ010000635.1 GCA_021807585.1 Planctomycetota bacterium
AATATTCTCGAGTCTGATTTTTCGAATCATGCCGAGGGCCGCGGCGACGGCTCCGTGCGAGAGAGTTCGTATGATCTCTCAACCATCGGATTCAAGAGGAATCCAGGTTTTTCATCGACGGCCGATCGACTCGATTAAATCGTCGGGAAAATGGGATAATTTGCCAAAGGATTCGTGTTTGACTTTACCGTCATCGCACTATGTTCTCAGGAGGAGGACGGTTCGATCGACCTTCCCGTGGTACTTCCGCAAGATTGTGGCTTGATGGCATCCACTTGTCCTGATGATCCCGACGAATATTTGTACGTCGGACGTGGAATTCAATAGGATATTCAATTATTTACTGGCTACACTTTATAAAGCGATGAAGCAATCGGACCGCATGATTATAAGCGTTTTGATATGATTAAATGGGATTTTATTCCGCAAAGTCCGGTTTAACGATATCGACCCGATGCTCTATCGGGCTGGCGTCAGGAAAAGAATCGACACTCTCTCCGGCGTTTCGTTTTGGAGAGACGGACAAACCGACGAACTCGATCTCATTTCGGACGGATACTGGATGAAGGTACAAAAAAGAGCGCTCGTTCGCGCGGCGGAATACGCCCTTCGATCGCTCGGGCGAGACGTTCGGCTCATCTTCAAAGCCCGCGCCGCCGATACAACCGTTAAATCGCGCGCGTTTTACCCGCCTGCGTCGCGGTGAATCGCCGCGGCGAGGCGGTGAGGCGGCGAAAGATGATTCCCTACGAACACGCGATATCGAGCGTCGAACGGGCTTACGCCCGATCGCAAGTGCTCGCTGTTCGACGGATCTCGATCGCACTTGCGCTCGCGTTCGTAGCGTTACTCTCGGGATGCGGGGAACTTAGGGAATGGCACAGGAACGGATTCAAAGTCGGGCCGAATTACGAACGACCCGCGGCGTATGTTGAGCAAGCATGGATCGATTCGGACAATCCACGCATCCGAACCGACGACGCGAACCCCACATCCTGGTGGACAGTTTTTCAAGACCCGATCCTCGATTCGCTGATCGAAGACGCTTACCGCTGTAATCTTGATGTGAAGGCCGCGGGAACGCGGATTTTGGCGTCGCGGGCGCAGAAAAAGATGGTGACGGGAGAGCTGATGCCGCAATCGCAGCAGGCGTTCGCGGCCTTCACGCACGCGCAAATCAGTAAAAACTTGAGCCTTCCGCTCGGTCCCTTATTAAACGTTTGGCCCGTCGGCTTTAACGCATCGTGGGAGTTCGATTTCTGGGGGAGATTCCGCCGCGCAATCGAATCCGCCGACGCGGGGCTCGATTCGTCGTTCGACGGCTACTCGGACGTTCTCGTTCTGCTCTTTTCCGAAATCGCCGAAAGTTATGTGCAATATCGCGTTTATCAAGAGCGTATACGTATTGCGCATTATAATGTGGATGTTCAGCGCGGCTCGCTCGAACTCGCCGAGACGAAATTCCGCCTCGGCGGCGCGAACGAGCTCGACGTTCAACAGGCGCGGTCGAGCCTGAAACAAACCGAGTCGACGATCCCCGTACTGGAAACGGGATTGCGGCAGGCGAACAATCGGCTGTGCGTGTTGCTGGGATCGACGCCGGTGGATTTATCGATGCGGCTCGGTTTTCGCCCCGTTCCGACGGCGCCCGCGGCGATCGCGGCCGGGGCGCCCGCCGAGCTATTGCGGCGTCGTCCCGATATCCGCCGCGCCGAACGCGACGCCGCGGCGCAAAGCGCGCAGATCGGCGTGGCGAAGTCCGATCTTTACCCTCGGTTCGCACTCTTCGGCTTCGTCGGTTATATCTCGGACGATTTTAAGAGTTTGTTTTCGGCGAAGAGCTTCACGGGGATCGTCGCGCCCAATTTCCAGTGGCAGATTTTCAATTACGGCCGCCTGAAGAACAACATTCGCACACAAGAATCACGTTTTCAAGAAAAGATTTATCAATATCAACAAACCGTATTACAAGCGGCGCGCGAGGTTGAAGACGCGTTCGTCGCGTTCTTGAAGGCGCGCGAGCAAGCCGAAAGGCTCGCCGAGAGCGTGACCGCGGCGGAGCGTTCGGTCGAACTCGTGACGATCCAATATCGCGAGGGGAGCGTCGATTTCAATCGCGTTTACAACCTTCAATCGTCGCTCCTGGCGCAGCAGGATCAGCTCGCTTTGGCGCGGGGTAACATCGCGCTTCAGACGATCAACGCGTACAAGGCGCTCGGCGGGGGCTGGGCGCCGCGCGACCCGCGCGGCGAGTTCGCGCCGGCGAAATCGAAACATCACATTTATAATCCACATCACAATTAAATGATCACGTGTTTAAATCTTAGATCAAGCCGTGAATGCGTTTCGTTTAAGCGGTTTTTCTGGAATTGAGTTCTTCTCTTGGATCACTCTCGGTATACGATTGAATCATAACGTCAAAAAAAGGGACGGCCAGAACCGTTCCATCGCTTAGCAAAATGCGATGGACAAAAAAGGGAAAGAAAGGAGATTTCGTCTCGACGTCGATTTCGTCGTAAAGCCGGTGCTTATCGAGATCGGAATGGGGCCAATACGCCGGTTTAGCCGAGTAAACGATCGTATTCCATAAAAAATATATAATATTATATGTTGTATCGGATGATTTTAACGAAATGATTACCGCGGGCCGAGGCTGAACGATCGATTGTTTATCAAAAGGATGGATGTTTTTTTCTTGAATCGAGAGAATCCTCGCGTCATGCGGGTTGAAAGAACGGGCCAAGAAATCCACGGAGGGATTCATGAGATCGGAAAAATCGTTCAGATCATTCTTGGATTCTTGAATCGCGGTCTCCCATTCGGTTTCGGCTTGATCGGCTACGGAATCGTGGTCGGCATTATAACGAAGATAGAGATCGGGTGTGAAAAACCTCATTTCCGCTTCACAAGGATTTTCGATTCGGCGTTTCATAAAACGTATGTCCTTCCGGCGGCCTGGGGTCTGGTTGAAAATGCGGCGATGCGTTAGGACCGGCGTTTGAATGATGAGGACACCTCTTCACCTTGCCGTTCGCCAAGTTTTCAATCTGTCGCGCAAGTGATCGATTCGCCGCAAGATCCTTCCCGATTACCCCCACGTCCGTTCCGTTTCGTCTCAATAACACCGCCTGTTCCATTGTAATACTTTTTCCTCGGATTAAGCCGTCTGATCCTAAAAAAGCCTCGAAAATGTATGATCGAGTCGTATCCGATTTGGAATCTGTATTACTGAGAACTATATCAACCATTCTTCAATGATGTCTTTCAATAAACGAATTTGATCACCA
>JAKBCQ010000636.1 GCA_021807585.1 Planctomycetota bacterium
GGCCTCGCGTTAACGTCATGCCGGCACTGACGTAAAGCAAGAGCCGGGCGATCTCGCGGCGCCGAGTCGCACGCGGGAGGCGCGGCGCTCCGATCCCGGGGAGTTTCGCGGTTCGTTCGCGGGTCTTTATTCGAGGAAGATCAATCGAAGCGTTTGGAATTGAGGGGAATGAGACTTCGGCGTGGATTGTCGTCAACCAAGGCTTTTGATGACGGCGGGGTGACGATCGATGAAGTCTTGGGCTTCTTGACGGGTGAAGACGCCCGCGGTGGCGCCGACGGCGCGGACGCAGCTTGCGCCGACGGCTGAGGCGAGGAGGAGTCGTTGGGTTTCGTCGAGTCCTTCGATGAGGCCGGTGATGTAGCCCGCGTCGAAGGCGTCGCCCCCACCCGAGCCGTCGACGAATTCGACGGGGTATGCTTCGAGTTCGATTTGGAGCGTATCGGAAACGGCGACGACGCCTTGGCTTCCTCGCGTGATGACGACGTGTTTGGCGCCGAGCTGGTGGAACGCCGAGGCTTGGCGTCGGGGGTCGGGATCATTGAGGATGAGTTTGGCTTCGTCTTCGTTGGGCAGGAAGATGTCGGTGTGGGGGAGGACGGGTTCGAGTTGACGGAGGTAATCGCCCGGTCCGGGGGTTGCGACATCAAGGACGATGACGGTTCCGCGTAAGCGCGACTGGGCAAAGCGATTAGCGAGCGCGTGGGGGTCGAGGCCCGGGAGGATGAGGTAGCCGCCGAGGTAGAAGACTTTGGGGTTTGCGGAGAGTGCGGGATCTAGATCTTCGACGGTGAGCGCCTTGTTCGCGCCGAACGAGTGAATGAAGCGTCGATCCTGTCCTTTGACGTTGACGATGAGGGTTTGGCTCGTGGGTAGGGAGGGATCGACGACGAGACGATCGACGTCGACATGAGCCTTGGCGAGGGTCTCGGCGACGAACTTGCCGAAGACGTCGTCGCCGATTTTACCGAGGATCGACGAGCGGACACCGAGCCTTGCGAGGTTCATCGCGGCGTTGGAGGCGCAGCCGCCGATGTTGAGCACAAGGTCGTCGGCGGCGACGAGTTCGCCGGCCTGGGGAAGATGATCGACGGGAGAACACAGGTGATCGGCGACGACCACGCCGGCGCAAACAACGGGGTTGGAGGCGTTCATCGATCGGGAGTTCACTCTAAGAGAGAGAGTTTCGCGATCGAGCGTACGTGAGCGATCGCGGATCAGGGTTAGGCGTTGGGCTTGAGCAACGGCGTTCGGTCGTGCGTCGGGATCCGCATTCGCATCCACGTTTTTGTTTTGGGATTATGCGTCGATTCCGCGCGTCGGCTCGCGGTGGAGGATCGAGGCGTCGGCGCCGGCGCTTGCGGCGGCCTCGGAGTTGTCTCCGTGATCGAGCGATTCGGCGGTCTCGGGATTCACGGCGGAGGGAAGGCCGGCGCGACGGCCGATCAGCTCGGTGATTTCGGTATCGCTTAAGACTTCCTTTTCGATCAGGGCCTCGGTGAGTTTTTCGAGTTGTGGACGGTGGCCTTCGAGCAGCGTGAAGGCGCGTTCGTCGGCCTCGCGGAGGATGCGGGCGATCTCTTCGTCGATGAGTTGGGCGGTGTGTTCGGAATGATCGCGGGTTTCGCTCATCTCTCGGCCCAGGAACGGGTGTTCATCGCTGGATCGGAACGAGACGGGACCGACGCGTTCGCTCATGCCCCATTGGGTGACCATGCGGCGGGCGATGCGGGTGGCCTGTTCGAGATCTTGCGCGGCGCCCGACGAGAGGTCGTGGTAGACCAAGCGTTCGGCGGCGCGACCTCCCAGAAGGACTTTGAGTCGAGCGTGGAGCTGGCTTTCGTTGTAGCTGACGCGGTCTTCCTCGGGAAGGAACTGGGTGACGCCGAGCGAGCGTCCGCGGGGGATGATCGTCACTTTGTGGACGGGGTCGGTATCGGGGGTGAGCCAGCCGACCAAAGCGTGTCCGACCTCGTGATACGCGGTGGCTCGTTTATCTTTGTCTGTGATCAATTCTTCACGTTTGGCGCCCATGATGACTTTATCGCGAGCGGCTTCGAAGTCGTCCATATCGACCATGTCTTTATCCTCGCGGGTGGCGAGGAGGGCGGCCTCGTTGACGAGGTTGGCGAGATCTGCGCCGCTCATTCCGACGGTCCCGCGGGCGATTTCGGCGAGGTCGACGACGGGGGCGAGGGGGACGTGTCGGGTGTGGACTTTGAGGATTTCGAGCCGGCCTTTGCGGGTGGGGAGGTCGACGGTGACGTGGCGGTCGAATCGGCCTGGGCGAAGCAAGGCGGGGTCGAGGACGTCGGGTCGGTTGGTGGCGGCGAGGACGATGACGCTTTCGGTTGGAGAGAAGCCGTCCATCTCGGTGAGGATCTGGTTGAGCGTTTGTTCGCGTTCGTCGTGACCCCCTCCGAGACCGGCGCCCCGGACGCGGCCGACGGCGTCGATTTCGTCGACGAAGAGGATGCAGGGGCTGTTTTCCTTGGCGGTTTTGAACATATCACGGACACGGCTGGCGCCGACGCCGACGAACATCTGGATGAATTCGGATCCCGAGATCGAGAAGAACGGTACGCCGGCCTCTCCCGCGATGGCGCGTGCGAGGAGAGTTTTGCCGGTACCAGGGGGACCGTTGAGGAGGACTCCCTTGGGGATTCGGCCGCCGAGTCGTTGGAATTTCTCGGGGTTTTTTAGAAATTCGACGATCTCCTGGAGTTCGCCTTTGGCGTTTTCGAGCCCCGCGACTTCGTCAAAAGTCGTCCGTTGTTTCGACTTATCGTGCCGTTTGGCGGGACTTTTGACGAAGCTTCCCAGGATGCCGCCGTCGAACTGGTCGCGCGCTCTTCGCATCATAAAATAGATGAAGGCGAAAATCAGGATCGTCGGCATCAGGACGGTGACCCAGAAGACGAACGCGCTGCTTCCCTGCGGTTGCACCGTGGTGATGACGACGGCGGGTTTATCTTTGCTCGTGGAGTACGAGCGGAGCTTGTTGACGACCGAATCGAGCGCGGCCTCTCCCGGAAAGTAGATCTCGAAGGGTTTAACCTTGATCGCCTTGGGGGATTGTTTGGGCTTGTATTCTTGTTCGGTGCGAAGGTCGCCGCGAGCTTCAAGGCCTTGAATCGAGATATCTTCAACATTGTTGAGCTCGACCTGGTCGAGGAACCAACTGTATTGAACGGGGATCTCGTTGCGAGAGAAGAGGAAGAAGATCAGAAGCAGCACGACGGCGGCGATGAGCATCCAGATGACGACCGGTGAAGGAGAACCGCC
>JAKBCQ010000637.1 GCA_021807585.1 Planctomycetota bacterium
GGACGTCGACAAAACCAAACTCACAAAACATCAATATCAAATTAATCGTGATTGTTACGACGAATGCGTCGCGTCGATCGACGACGCGATCGGCCGATTGATCGATAATCTCGACCGGCGGGGGATCTTGGATAAGACGGTCGTCATGATCGCTTCGGATCACGGCGAGCATTTCGGCGAGCGCGAACTCTACGGGCATGCATGTTCACTTTATACGCAAGAAACTCTTGTTCCATTATTGATTATTGATCCGAGGAGCTCGGGAACCGGGAAACGCGTCGGCGATCCGATCGGCCTCCGAGATATTCCCCGGACGATCGCCGAACTGACGGGAGCGGCGGATCGCGTTCGATTTCGCGGTCGATCGCTCGTTCCGTTCTGGAACGACGATCGCGAACGCCGCGCCGTCGTCGCCGGCGCGCCGATCGTGATCGAACTCTCGGGGCCTCCCGACGAACTCGCGAATCAAGGTCGATCGCCGATCGTCATTCATAAAAAATTATCATCACTTGTATTAAATAATTATCAATATATTCTTGGAGAAGACGGTGTCGAAGAATTATATGATCTTGAAACTGATATTGAGAATACGCGCGATCTCGCGGCGATCGCCGGATCCAAACCCAGGCTCGCCGAAATGCGGGCGATTCTGGAACGAGAGCGAGATCGATCGTCGCACAACGACGTTTCGATCTTGGATCAACGATAAGAACATCGGAAAGCTATAGTCATTCAGAAATGAGGAAATCAAAAATCGGAGACGTTGCGAAATCGGCGCGGGATTGGCGTGATCGGCGTCCGCCGCGGTCGCGATGGAAATTAAGCGGCGGATTCGGATTCGGGTTCGGTTTCGGCGTCGAGTCCGCGATGGAATCGCCGGTTCGCGACGATCGTGATCGCGAAGACGGCGGCCGATATCGCCCCGCCGACGCGAAATCCCAAAACAATCGGGATGTAGGAGGAAAGCATCGCTCCCGTCGCGGCGCCGAGGGCGTCGAACGCGAATACCGACAGGGGATTTTTTGAGGCGCGGTCGAACAAAGCCGGGAAGAATGATCCGGTCACCGCCGCCACGGGGGCGTAGAGAAGAACGACTGCGACGGGTGAAAGACGATCCGGCATGGTGAGTGTGATTAAAGTCGCGATCAAAGCCGCGATCGTAATCGCGCTCAGAGAAAACTTGGATTCGATCAAGCTTCCTATACCTGAGAACATCAAAAAGACGACCGCGCCCCAGGCCAAGGAATCGTCATAGACGTAATGGCGACGAAACAAATCAAGGACAAGTGCGTGCTCGATCATTAAGAAATTGGCGCCGATCAGAAACCCCAGGAGCGCGGTCGACCCGATGGATCGGCCCGCGACGGGAGATTTGCGGCCGCGACATTGCCAGAACCAGATCGACGCGATCGCTGCGACCAGCGTGACCGCCGCGGAGGCATATAGAATGTTGACTTGATTAATCGACAGAATATAACTGATGTTACCGGCGAGAAACGGTCGGTCGTCGGTGATCGGTCGAAACTTGGGATCTTCATCGACCACGAAAGTTTGCGCGATAATCGACCGATACCATTCGGGATCGGAGTTTTTCCAGCGTTCGATGAGATATTGTCGAGAGATCTTCGAGGGATCGGGAGGGATCGTCGAGCGATCGCGAAACGCGAGCACAAGATACTCGTGGGCGTTGCGATAGCATCCCGTGGGCATGCCGAGTAGCCGAAGCGTTCTCACATACTGGCGCGTTAAAATCCCGTCCCGGTCAAGTCCGGCGGGATACCACACCGCGAGAACACCATGTTCGGTCAACCGATCACGCATCAATCGATAGGCTTCTAAAGTTCGGATCATATTTCCCGGCTCGATCATCATCTGGGGATAACCGCCGACGCTCGGAAGGTAGATCAAGTCGAATCGATCGTGATGCTTTTCGAAATACCCGCGCGCCTCCCCCGCGACCGGAACAACCAATCGATGCTCATAGACACGTCCAAATTGTTTAAGCAAATGCTCCGGATTGCGGACCGCGTCGAAGATCGCCGGTTCCAGCTCGATCGCGACGATCTCCCGCGGATTGGTTCTTCGGAGCGCGAATCGAACTTGCCTTCCCCCTCCCGCTCCCACGATCGCCAACCTCGATTTGGAACCGTAGAGCGAAATCGGCGCGGTCCCCAACGCGGGCTTCTCGAATCCAAACTTCGGACTGTATTCCCATTGAAAAAGATCATTATAAAAGCCGTAATAATTCTTTTGATCATGCGATCCGAGGATCTCGCATAAACTGTGTCGTCCCCATTTTTGAAACGACTGATGATATCCTTGATTTTTAAATTCCCGGGTCGATTGCGCTCCGCTCCCTTTATACAGATCGAGAAAACGCGATTCGAGTCCGGGGATCAGCGAGATCGCCGCGAGGAGAGCGATTTCGAGCTTCACTCGACGCGATCCGCGATGATCCGCCAGCGCCAAGTTCGAGACCGCCAGAGCCGCCGTCGACGTTAAGATCATCCGAGCCATTCCTAGTGTCGGCAACAGCGACTGAAAAAAGGGATACGCCGTCGCGGCGCCGAAGAGCGCGAGCGCGTACACGCCGCGAACTTTGCCGCCGAATCGCTTTCGACCCACGCGATAACACGTGTATTCCGCCATCCCGTACACGACGAAAAACGGCAGAAACATCGCCGAAAATAACGCGATCTGCCGCATCAAATGAATCAACGAAACGTCGAACAGGTGCGCGCGGAGATAGTCGATCCGTTTGGCGAACAATGAACACACGACCGAAAAAACGATCGCCAAACGGACTTTCACCAATCCCCTCCGAACGGAATCGACGTCCTCCATCGTCTCACGCGCCGCCCAATAAGCTCCAATCGGGAACCCGATGAACAAAAGATCAAAAAAGAGCGACGGCATAACAAAAAAGCTGAGCAATTTGAATAAGCTTAGCGTGAATAAAACCGCGGAAAACGAAAGCCCCGTCATTGCGATCGCCAACCGCGCCGTCGAATCGGTCGGTTTTTCACCGTCCCCCATCCCATTACCGTATAAAGAATGACTATATTCAAACATAATGGAATACCCCCTTCATCCTCAACGCGATCCGCAACAGGCATGAACCCTCGGATCGACGCGTCGAGGCGCCATCCCCAATCGAGAGGTACGCTGAAACGTCGTTCCAATGAACTATGCCGTCGATTACCAACAATTGCAAGGATTTAATGTCTATGAATTCTTTCGTATAACTACTAGTTATTTAAAGAAATAGTTCGAGATTCTTCGAAC
>JAKBCQ010000638.1 GCA_021807585.1 Planctomycetota bacterium
CCCGGTGGGTTCAATTGTCGCAGACGTGCTTGAATGTTTTAAGTATTCTCGTGCCGAAACGACGGTGACGGACGCGGGGAGCGTGAAGGGGACGATCGTCGCGGGGGTATTGGGATCGGCGGGGCGGGATGCGGAGCGGTTTGTGGGGGCGCATCCGATCGCGGGATCGGAGCGGGGGGGCGTCGAGTTTTCGCGGCGCGATTTGTTTGAAAATCGGGTTTGCGTCTTGACGCCGACCGACCCGGTTTGCAACGATTCTTTACAGCGTGCGCGGGGGTTCTGGAGAGGGCTTGGTTGTTCGATCGTTGAAACGACACCCGAGCGTCACGACGAATTGCTTGCGAGCGGCAGTCATTTGCCTCACGTGGTCGCCGCGGCTTTGGCCGCGAGCATTCCGATCGAGGCGATACCGCTGACCGCGGGGGCGTTTCGCGACGGAACCCGAGTGGCGGCGGCTTCGGCCGAGCTTTGGACCGGGATATTCCAGGCCAATCGCGAGCCGCTCTTGCGGGCGATCGCGCGGTATCAAACTGAGCTTACGTCCTTTGTTCGTGCTTTGGAGTCGAACCAAGAAGTCGAAATCAAAAACTGGTGGCTCAGGGCGCAACAACGCTTATCATCGTCGCGTTCGGAATCGAGCGCGGCAAAGAACGTCGACGCTTGAAACGATTGACTCGGAGTACGATTTCTCTTACACCACTTTATGTTCGCCCGCCGCGACGTTTCCTCGCCGCGTCGATTTCATCGCCTTGGGTGTGTTAACCTCTTGGCCTTAACTTGGATTTCAACCTTGGAATATGCCCTTTAGGCCGGTCGACCGGTGGGCGGGATTAGGATGAATGACGCTTTGGCATATCGATATTGAGCCTTCTCCGGGACAACCCGATCACGTCGGCGTGCGGATCGCGATTGAGGCGGCCGATCTCGGCTCGCACGGTCCGTGGCGGGTTCGGTCGAGCCGCGGGTTTTTGATCGAGGGGGATCTGAGCGAAGCCGAGCTCGATCGGGTCGCGAAAGAGCTTTTGGTCGATCGCGTCGTCGAAACATATCGGATCACGCGCTGTCCCGAAACCGCCGAAGCGACCGCGAGTTCGGCCGGCACGCACGCGGTCGATTCGATCGGATCGGTACGAGCCGGCGTTTCAGAGGTTGTTCACGTGATTCGGTTGGCGGGCGTGACCGATCCCGAAGGCGAAAGCGCGCTTTCGCTGCTTCATGAGCTTAAGTATTCGGTGCGAGCGATCCGGACGGTTCGAACGTATCGGATCACGGGTCCCGCTCGGAAGGCGATCGACGAGCTGGTGAATCGCGTGCTCGCGAACGCCGCGGTCGAGCGTGCGATGACGGGTCCGATCTCGTTCGATCAGCTTGAGCGGGGCTCGCCGTATCGATTCGTTCGTCGCGAGGCGGCGATCCGCGAGTTGGGCGCCGTGGCGCTCGGCGATCTGAGCCGGTCGTGGGGGCTTTCGCTTAACATCGACGAAATGAGGGCGATTCAGGCTCATTTTACGACCAAAGGGCGTGAGCCGACCGACTGCGAGCTGGAAACGATCGCGCAGACCTGGAGCGAGCACTGCTCGCATAAAACTCTCAAGGGACGAGTCGAGTTCGAAGGCGAAGTAATCGACAATCTCTTAAAACATACGATCTTTCAAGCGACACGCGTGCTCGAGCCCGATTGGGTCGTCAGCGTTTTCGCCGACAACGCGGGGATCGTCGAATTCGACGATGATTATGACGTCTGTTTTAAAGTGGAAACGCATAATCATCCGTCGGCGATCGATCCGTACGGCGGCGCGAACACGGGTTTGGGTGGAGTGATCCGCGACCCGCTCGGTACGGGGCTCGGCGCCAAGCCGATTTGCAACACCGACGTCTTCTGCACGGCGCCTCCTGAAACTCCGGCCGAATCTCTTCCCCCCGGCGTGCTTCATCCCCGCCGCATCCTCCAGGGGGTGGTGGCGGGAGTGCGCGATTACGGCAACAGGATGGGGATTCCGACGGTTAACGGAGCGCTCGTCGTTGATCCCGCGTATCTCGCGAATCCGCTTGTGTTTTGCGGGACGGTGGGGGTGATCCCCAAAGGGATGGCGTTTAAAGAGGTGAAACCGGGAGATAGGATCGTCGTCATCGGCGGCAAGACGGGACGCGACGGCATCCACGGAGCGACGTTCAGCTCGGCCGAGCTGACGGGGGAGAGCGAATCGGCGTCGAGCGGAGCGGTCCAGATCGGTGACGCGATCGTCGAGAAAATCGTCCTCGACGTCGTGCTCCGAGCCCGCGATCGCGGCCTCTTCCGCGCGATCACCGATTGTGGAGCGGGGGGGTTGAGCTCGGCGGTCGGCGAGATGGGGGCGACCGTCGGCGCCGAGGTCGAACTTGACAAGGCGCCGCTTAAATATGAAGGGTTATCATATACAGAAATTTGGATTTCCGAATCTCAAGAACGGATGGTGCTTGCGGTTCCCGGCGAACATTGGGCCGAGTTGCAAGCGTTGTGCGCGGCGGAGGGGGTTGTCGCGGCGGACATCGGTCGATTCATCGCGTCGGGCAAGTTGACGCTGAAATACCAGGGGCACGTCGTCGCGGATCTCGAGATGGATTTTCTTCACGACGGTCGTCCCCAGGTTTTGCGGCGGGCGAAATATGATCCGCCGCGCGTGGTCGCGCTCGCGTATCCCGTCGAATCGAACCACGGCGAGGATTTGCTTAAGATTCTGGGGTCGCACGACGTTTGCAGCAAAGAGTGGATTGTTCGGCAATATGATCATGAGGTGCAGGCGAGAACGGTGTTGAAGCCGCTTGTGGGGGTGTTGGACGACGGCCCCGGCGACGCGTCGGTCGTTCTTCCGGTTCTCGGTTCGACGCGGGGGTTGGCGGTCGCTTGCGGGATCAACCCGCGGTACGGCGCGATCGATCCTTATGCGATGGCGTGCGCGACGGTCGACGAGGCGATCCGCAATTGCGTGGCGGTGGGCGCCGATCCCGATCGGATCGCGCTTTTGGACAATTTTTGTTGGGGCAATCCCGAACGTCCCGAGACGCTGGGGTCGCTCGTTCTCGCGGCGCGAGGCTGCCACGACGCGGCGCTCGGCTACCGCGCACCGTTCATCTCGGGCAAAGACAGTTTATATAACGAATACACGCACGACGGTCGAAGCCGCGCGATTCCTCCCACGCTTTTGATCAGCGCGATCGGCCGAGTTCCAGATGTCAACAAGTGTGTGACGATGGATTTGAAAGCTCCCGGCGATCTTTTATTCGTTGTGGGGGAGACGCGCGAC
>JAKBCQ010000639.1 GCA_021807585.1 Planctomycetota bacterium
ACGCATATCCGTGAGTTATCTTACGAAATCCGGGATAGATTGTCAAGTAGCCGAGAAGAAATTTGCGATTGCGACATTTTCTTGGGCGCATCGGGCTCGATTCCGGGATAATCGTGCCGCAAGCCTGGATTGAAAACGCTTGTGAACTCGGATCGCGTGCGCCCGAATCGTCAAAACGTGGGGTTTCGCGCCGGGTTGGTTGATTCACGAGTATGACGCGTCCAAAACCGTTAGGCTGCGGGGTTTCCCTTCACGTAGCGTTCAGGCCGAGGGGGGTCGATCAGACTCCGATCTGATCGGCGAGGGATGATTGTCATTGCGTGTGTTGCTGATTTTCCAGCGTGATCACCCCGTCGTGCGAGGTGATTATTTCCCGTTTACGGATGATCTCATCGCTTGAGCCCGGGCGATCGGCGACGTACCATTCCTTTGAGTGCTCGGCGAGGCGGTGAAGAGGTTCGCCATGCCTGGATCCTATCTGATCGCGACTCGAAGAACGCCGATCGGCCGTTATCTGGGGGCTCTCGCGGGCTACTCGGCGGTCGAACTCGGCGCCGTGGCGGCACGCGCCGCGATCGCCGATTGCGGAATCGATCCAGCCGATATCGACGAGGCGTTGATCGGCAACGTGATTCAGGCGGGGCTCGGCCAGAACCCCGCCAGGCAGGTCGCGATCGCCGCGGGGATCCCCCCCACGAAAAGCGCTCTCACCGTCAACATGGTGTGCGGATCGGGTTTAAGAGCGGTGATGCTCGCCGATAACTTGATCCGATCGGGCGACGCCGAAACGATCCTCGCGGGAGGAATCGAAAGCATGAGTTCGGCGCCTCATCTCGTTCGAGGAGGTCGGAGCGGCTGGAAGTTCGGCGATCAAACGCTCATCGATGCGCTGCTGCACGACGGCCTCACGTGCCCGTTCGAGAAATGGCCGATGGGACGAGCGGCCGAACACACGGCGAGGTCGATCGGCGTCACCCGCGACGAACTCGATCGCTATTCCGCCGAAAGCCACAGGCTTACGGTCGAGGCGCAGGAACGAGGGGTGTTTGACCGCGAAATCGCTCCGATCCGGTCGATCTCACGCAAGGGGATCGAAACGACGATCGATCGCGACGAGAGTCCTCGGCGGGATGCGACGGTCGACTCGCTCGCTCGGCTCGTTCCCGCGTTTGAGATCGACGGAGTCGTGACCGCTGGGAATGCTTCGAGCCTCGCCGACGGGGCGGCGGCGCTCGTCGTCGCGTCCGAAGCGGTCGTTCGCAAGCTCGATAAGCCTCCCCTCGCCGTGATCGTCGCCGCGGCGATCTCGGGAGGAGAGCCGCGCGAACTTTTCTTCGCGCCCGTGCTTGCGATTCAAAAGGCAATTGCGCGGGCGAATCTCAAAATCAAAGATATCGATCTCTTTGAGATCAACGAGGCGTTCGCGGCGCAGATGGTCGCGTGCGTGCGCGGGCTCGGCCTCGATCGAGCCCGGGTGAACGTGAACGGCGGAGCGATTGCGCTCGGTCACCCGATCGGCGCGAGCGGCGCACGAATCTTGGGTTCGCTCGCGCTCGAACTCGACCGCCGCGAAGCGACATTCGGAGTCGCCGCGGCCTGCCTGGGAGGCGGCAACGCCGTCGCGGTCGTCGTCCGCCGCGATCGAGTTCGATCAACGATCTAATTGATACCTAATCAATTAAATCAATATTTTTTGGAAACACTTATGAATTTTGATCCTCAATCCAATGATTTAAAGATTCATGGATCTCAGGGTGAATCCGGCGAGGGTTCTTCGGCGTTGAAATCGGCCGTGGGGGGGCGATCGGCGGCCGAGAACGGCGCGGGGTCGGGATCAAAAGCCGCCCTCGGTTCGAAAGCCGCCGCGGAAGCGGCTTCATCCTCGGCTTCGGCCGCGCCGTCGCCTTCGACATCGGAGGTTGATGAACATCAACTTTTGGTCGATCGCATGTTAAGTGAAGAAGCGATCATTCGTTGTGGAGGAGGCGACGACGCGATCGCTCGGCTGCACGCGAAAGGGAGGTTGACGGCGCGAGAACGGATCGCGGCGCTCGTCGATCCCGGTCGATCGTTCGTCGAGCTTGGATTATGGGCCGCGTGGGAGATGTACGGAGAATGGGGCGGCGCCCCTTCGGCGGGGGTCGTTACGGGTATCGGGGTGATTTCGGATCGGCGGGCGATGATCGTCGCCAACGACGCGACGGTGAAGGCGGGCGCGTGCTTTCCGATGACGATCAAGAAGATCCTCCGGGCGCAGCGGATCGCGGGTGAAAACGCGCTTCCGATCGTTTATCTCGTCGATTCGTCGGGGGTGTTTTTGCCGCTCCAGGACGAGGTCTTTCCCGACGACGACGATTTCGGCAGGATCTTTCGCAACAACGCGGTCCTCTCGGCGCGGGGGATTCCGCAAATCGCCGCGATTATGGGGAATTGTGTCGCGGGGGGGGCGTATTTACCGTTGCTTTGCGACACGGTGCTGATGACCGAGGGATCGGGGCTTTATCTCGCGGGGCCTGCGCTCGTCAAGGCCGCGATCGGCCAGGACATTTCGCACGATGAACTTGGCGGGGCGCGGGTGCACGCGATTTTCAGCGGATCGATCGATTTTCATGAGCCGAACGACGAAGCGTGCCTGGCGCGGATTCGCAGGCTCGCGGCGCTTTGGCCGGCGGATCGGAAGGTAAATCGGTTTCAATCTGTTGATCCGGAGCGACCGCCGGCCGACGTTTACTCGATCGTCCCGCTCAACCCCTCGGCGCAATACGACGTGCGTCGCGCGCTTGCGACGATCGTCGACGCGGGGTCGTTCGACGAATTCAAGGCCGAGTACGGTGAGACGATCGTCACGGGGTTCGCGCGGATCGGCGGGATTTCGGCGGGGATCGTCGCCAACCAGAAGCTCCGATTTCGTCCCACAAGCGGCGGGCCGATGCGGTTCGGCGGCGTGATTTACGCCGACGGCGCCGAAAAGGCGGCGAGATTTGTACTTGTGTGCAATCAATTAAATCTGCCGATTCTTTTTTTTCAAGACGTCAACGGATTCGACGTCGGCCGCGACGCCGAACGGTCGGGGATTATTCGCCGCGGTGCGAAGCTCGTGAGCGCGGTGAGCAACAGCGTCGTCCCCAAGATCACCGTGCTGATCGGTCATTCGTTCGGAGCGGGGCATTACGCTCTGTGCGGCAAGGCTTTCGACCCGCGGCTGATCGTCGCGTGGCCCGGCGCGCGGTACGCGGTGATGGGAGGAAGCCAGGCGGCGAGGACGATGCTCGACGTCCAG
>JAKBCQ010000640.1 GCA_021807585.1 Planctomycetota bacterium
TTTCCACCCCGCTCTTGATCAAGTGGCTTGGGAAAGACACGTTCGGCGTGTTTCGGATCCTCGTCGCTTATTTTGGTTATCTGAGTTTGCTTGAATTTGGTTTAGGGGGTGGGATCTCGCCGATTTTGGCTCGATCTTTGGGGGTTGACGATGGAGCGGGGATCGTCAAAACGCTTGCCGCGGGCGCGCGCGCTTACTTTCGAGTGACGATCCTGACGATCTTCGGCGGGTTGATTCTCTCGGCGTTAATCGTTCGGCTCAACTGGATCAAGGTTGAGTCGACGAATTCGAGCGAGCTTTTCTCGGCGTGCCTCATCTATATGATCGGCTTTTCAACGCTGTGTCTGATCCCGTTTCGCAGCCTGATCGAAGCAAATCAAAAAACCTATGTTGTTGTATTAATGCTGTCAGTTCAATCACTATTTGTCACATGTTTATCTCTTGTGTTGGCTAAGAACGGCTGGGGAATACGCGGACAAGCGTTGGCGGCTTCGATCGGGACGGCGGTGTTCTACGCCGCGGTGGTCCTGGTTGAAGCGCGGCATTTGCGACCGTTTTTCAAGCGGCTGGCGTCGCCTCCGGATCCCTCGGTCAGTCGTGAGATTCGATCGCTGAGCCGTCCGTCCTTGATTATCAACGTGAGCGGTCGGTTAGGGTTGATGAGCGACGACATCATCCTGGGAGCGATTCTGGGGGCGGATTTAGTTTCACGGCTTTATGTCACGCAACGGATGGCGGTGTTGGCGCAAGGTCAACTGCTGGGTTTGGGCGCCGCGGCGTGGGCGGGATTGGCGAATCTTCATGCGCGGGGCGAGATGGACTTATTCCGCGTGAAAGTGATCGAGGTGACCAAAACCGTCGTCGGGGTTTCGGTCGTCTTGCTCGCGCCGATCGTTGCTTACAATCATGCGTTTGTATCTTTATGGGTTGGCGAGGAGATGTATGGAAGCGGCGGATCGAGCGGGCGATTGGTGATCACGATCGCGGCGATCAACGCTCTGCTCGTCGCGCTCATCTCGTTTTGGGGCTGGACGTTCGGCGGAACGGGCAAGGTGGGATTGATCGCGCGGCAGTCGATTTATTCCACGTTATTGAACATCACTGCGAGCGTTTATTTTACGACCACGCTGGGGATGATCGGGCCGATTTTGGGGACGACGATCGCGTGCCTTGGCGTGTCGATGTGGTATCTTCCCTGGAAAATGAAGCAAACGTTCGACGTCTCGCCGGTGCGGTTGGCGAAGGCGGTGCTGGTTCCGCTGTCGGTTGGAATCATCGCGACGGCTCTCCTCTCGAGAATCGCCGCGTGGGCGCCCCCTCGCGGCTGGTTCGAGCTGATCGTCGAAATGGGGTTCTCCTCAATTCTATGTTTAACCGCAGTTGTGTTTATGTGTTTTGACGGTGACGAGCGTCATCGCTGGCGGTTGCGTTTTGCGGGATTGATCGGCACGTTGTTGCGCAAAGAAGACAAATCCGGGGTCGACACGGTCCAATCGGCCGATCTCGCCGCGGTCTCGGTCGAATCGTGATCGAGGGGCTGGTTCGCGAAGCGATCGGTCGGAACCGCGAGGCGTTCGATTTGGGCGCGATTTAAGTGTTTATTTGCTGATTTATACGCGACGTCGAAACGATTCTCGCCGATTTTCATCCCCTATTCATCGACTTTTCACCGAATCGACACGCGCCCGCGGGGTTCGCTGGTACAATACGACGCGTCACGGCGACTCGTCTCTGGAGTGCGTCTTCGATGGATGGACTTACGGCCGTTGGTATCGCGTCGATTATGCCCAAACCGAAAATCCTGGTGATCGAGGACGAGCGTTCGCTCGCCGAGGTTCTGGAATACAACCTCGAGCGCGAGGGTTTTGAGGTGATGCTTGCGCACGACGGCGCCGACGGGCTTCGCCAGGCTCAAATCAAGCTTCCCGACCTGATCGTTCTCGATTTGATGCTTCCCGTGAAGCCTGGAATCGACGTCTGTCGCGAGCTTCGCTCGGTGCGCGAAACTCGCGAAATCCCGATCCTCATGGTGACGGCGAAGGCCGAGGAAAGCGACCAGCTTGTCGGGTTCGCGGTCGGCGCCGACGATTATGTGACCAAACCCTTCAGCACCAAGGTGTTGATTCAGCGCATCAAAAAAGAGCTGAAACGCCGAGCCGCGGCGGACGACACCCCTCCCGGCGCGGTTTACCAAAGCCAAGGGGTCGTCGTCGACCGCGTGCGGCATCGCGCGCTATATCGAGGCGAGGAACTGAATCTCACGCCGACCGAGTTCCGTCTGCTCGAAACGCTGCTCCGCCAAGTCGGCAGGGCGTTTACGCGACATGAACTGATGGACGCCGCGATCGGCGAGGAGACACTCGTGCTTGAGCGCACCATC
This sequence comes from Planctomycetota bacterium, assembly GCA_021807585.1. Taxonomy (GTDB): domain Bacteria; phylum Planctomycetota; class Planctomycetia; order Isosphaerales; family Isosphaeraceae; genus JAKBCQ01. The sequence goes on from JAKBCQ010000640.1 coordinate 2,381, forward strand.
GACGTTCACGTGAAGAGCCTGAGGAAGAAACTCGGCGACGCCTCCGAACTTATCGAGACCGTCCGCGGAGTCGGCTATCGATTCCGCGAATCGTGACCCGCGCCCCGCGGCGGTAACGACGCTCGCGCTCGCGTCGTCGCGATCTTCACCGATTTCGCGATCCGTGACCGTACGCCGCATACCGCGATCGACCCGGCTCGACACGACGACTCGGCCCCCGCCCTTTGGATTCGGCGAGCGGCGTCGGATCGTTTTCGTCTCCGTCCGCGTCGGCGGATTCGAGGAGTTCGGCACGCACGACGGGGATGTGCCTGGGCGCCTCGATCCCCAGCCGCACCTGGTTCCCCTCAAGCCGTACGACCGTCACCTTGACGTCGTCTCCGATATAAAGCGTTTCCAGTAATTTACGTGTCAAAACGAGCATGGTTTCCGGCCTCGATGGTTGCGAGAGCTTCCTTCTCCTCCACGCGGTCGTCTCGTCGTCGATCGTCGTCGAAAAACGAGTGTTCGGTCGCATCCGCGCGAGCGTGTTCAACGCGTCGTGGATACTCGAATCCTAGTTCATATTCGAGAAATCGACGAAATACGCGACCCTCGTCGCCAAACGCGTTCATTCCGGAACCCAACCCGAGACCGCCTTGGTCGTAACCGCCGGCCACTGGCGTCATCGACCACGCGCGATTATCTTAATCCTCATTCCAGACCAAACCCGACGAACGAGCGTCGGATGCGACCGACGAGAAAACACGATGTCTCATCATCACGTAATTATTCTTGGATCAGGATCGGCGGGCTTGACCGCGGCGCTTTATACGGCGCGCGCCAATCTGGCGCCGCTGGTGCTTGAGGGAAAAGAGCCGGGCGGGCAGTTGACGCTGACGAAGATCGG
>JAKBCQ010000641.1 GCA_021807585.1 Planctomycetota bacterium
GGTCGTTCGGTTTGAATCACCGACATCACGGTCGGCCGCGGCTGCGGAGCTTTCGGATGAGGCGGATTTGGTTGAGGGACGCGTGGGGAATTCGGTGGACGACGTCGTCGCGGCGGATTCGGCGGATGATGTTCGCGAGAAAAGCGAATGGTAAGAGCATGGGAAAGCGTGATTGATCGTTCAAGTCTTGTCGGTCCGCGGGCGTGTCGTTCGCGGGATCGGCGGGGTTCCTCATTTTTGATTGGGCGGTCGATACGGTGAATTTGGATTTTTTTTCGATGAACGGCGGCAGGCGGCGGACGAAGTTCGCCCGCGCGCAATTGAGGCCGATGGGACCGATGGTTCCCGGCCCCGATCGAGCCGCGGTGAAGCGAGGCCGGTGGATTCGGGCGTTGATCTTGGTGATCGCCGTGCCGCTAACCGCGATTTTGGTTCATGGTTCGGGGCCGGCGTTTCCGTATCGGCTGGGGCAGCGCGCCGACCGCGAGATCCGCGTCCGCGTGCCCGAGTTCAACCGACGCAATCAAATCAAGACGAACGCGTTGCGCCAGGCCGCGGCCGATTCGGTCAAGCCGATCCTGTTCAACGATCCCGCGCCGATCCGATCGCTCGCGGCGCGGCTGCAAGATCTGATCGAGGTCGTCGCCAAATCGTCAAAATATGAAGATGTTCCTGAAGCTTTACGAACGAGTTGGTCTTTATCGCGGTCGGCTTACGACGATTTGAAGGAGGCTTGCGACACGTCGCAGCGTCTTGAGGAGACGCGGAATCGGATTGATCGCGCGTTCCTTCCGTTGATTCGCGACGGTGTTTTGGGGCCGCAGGCGTTGCCGATTTCGGAGGAATCGAGTTCGGTTTTGTCGATTCGTTCGACCGAGGATCCCGCGTCGGCGTATCGATCGGTGTCGCGCCGCGAGGTTGAGAGTTTACGGATCGGCAAGGCCGACGAGCCCGCTGGGAAAGCGTTTATCGCGTCGTTCGCTTCGCCCGAGACGGGGCGAACGCTCTGGTCGCTGATCGCCGAGAAGCTTGTCGGATCGCCGACATTGATTTATCAGGATGTTCTGACAACAAAAGCGCGTCAGGAGGCTCAGCGGAGCGTCAAGGATTTATTTGACGTGTATCGTCGCGGCGAGGTCTTAGTTGAGCAAGGCGAGGAGATCTCCGAGGAACAGCTTTTACTTTTATGGATGGAGCACGAGACGGCGCTCCGCGCTCAGCCGTTGGGCGAGCGGGTTCGCCGCGCCGGCGGGGTGTTTCTCCTGGTCGCGGCGATGTTCGCTTTGATGGCGTCGATGGTGGCTCGGCAAGAGCCGAGGATCGCTTGTCAAACGCGGCGCGTGGCGACCTTATGCGCGCTCGCGGTGACGACGATCGCTTGCGTGCGGCTGATCGCTCAGCAATCGTGGGACGCCGAGCTGATCCCGGTCGCGGTGGCGGGGATGATTTTGGCGATCGCTTATAAACCGCGGTTCGCGCTCGTGATGACGTTCGCATTTTCGGTGTTAACATCGCTAACATTGGGAACGGGTATCGGTCCGTTTTTGGTGTTGATGGGAGGGACTTCGGCGGGGGTGTTGACGCTGCAAGAGGTTCGCACGCGAACCAAATTGATCAAAGTGGGCGCGATCACGGCGCTCGGCTATTTCACGCTCACGTGGGCGACGGGGCTGTGGGAGAATCAACCGCCGTCGTTGATCTTTTCGACCGCGGCGTGGCGCGGCTGCTGGGGATTGATGGCGGGGTTCCTGCTGGGGGGGAGCCTGCCGTTCATCGAAAACGCGTTCGGCATCGTCACGGGCATTAGCCTGCTCGAGCTCGGCGACATCTCGCATCCGCTCCTTCAAGAGCTCGTCCGCCGCGCTCCCGGAACATACAATCACTCGGTAACGGTCGCGACGATCGCCGAGGCCGCGGTCGAGCGGATCGGCGGCGACGCGCTGCTCGTGCGGGTGGGAGCGTATTTTCATGATATCGGAAAGATGCTTAAGCCCCGATATTTTATCGAAAATCAAGCCGGCGCCGACAACCGTCACGACAATCTCTCCCCCGCGATGAGCACGTTGATCATCATCGGTCACGTGAAAGACGGAGTCGAGCTCGCGCGTCAGCATCACCTTCCCGAGCCGATCATCGATCTGATCGAGCAGCATCACGGCACGACGCTCGTCGAATTCTTTTATCACGAGGCGACCCGCCGCGGACACGACGACCCCGACGCATCGGTCGTTTCCGAAAGCGCGTTCCGTTATCCCGGGCCCAAGCCCAAGACGAAGGAGGCCGCGGTGATGATGATGACCGACGCGGTCGAAAGCGCCGGCCGAACCCTCTCCGAACCGACCCCCGCGCGGCTCGAAAACCTGGTTCGCGATCTCATCGATAAACGCCTGCGCGATGGACAGTTCGATCAATGCTCGCTGACATTAAACGAGATCGCCATTATACGTGAAAGCTTGATCAAATCATTGATCGGCATCTATCATGGTCGCGTGAAATATCCCGAGCAGCGAACCGCTTGATGCGTTTGACCGCACGCGACGAGACCCATTGGGGGCGGGAACTCTTGACGAACGATCACGACCGAATCACCGTGGAGATCGGCGACATTCAATCGCACGTGCGGATCGATCGCGGCGTTTGGATCGCCAGAACGAAGCGTTCGCTCGCTGCGCTCGGTGTCGACCGGGGGGCGATTTCGATCGTTTTCGTCGACGACGCGACGATTCGTGAAATCAACAACAAGCAACTTGGACATGATTGGGCGACCGACGTCGTCACGTTTCCGATCTCGGAACCGGGCGCCGAGCCGCTCGAGGGGGAGATCGTGATTTCCACGCAAACCGCGGTCGCGTGGGCGCGCGAGGAAAACGGCGATCCCGACCGCGAACTCGAACTTTACCTGGTCCACGGGTTGTTGCATTTGCTCGGCTACGACGACGGCGCCGAAGAGGACGTCGCGCGGATGAGACTCCGCGAGCGCGAGCTTTTAAACGATCGAAGCGAACTCGACCTCGCCGCGGCGGCGTCCGTCGATTCCGCGACCGACGAGGAGCGATCGTCTTGGGGAGTTTGAATTGGGGCTTGGCGTTGGTCGCGTGCGCGCCCGTCTTGATCGCGCATTGGATCGCGGTCGCAATCGCCAAGGCGTTGCGCACGTATTCACGAAGGCGGCTCGAAGAGGTTTGCGACGAACTCGGCGTGGCGTCGCGCGCCGATATCATTGCGCATCAAGACGACCGCACCGAACGGAGCGCCGAGATC
>JAKBCQ010000642.1 GCA_021807585.1 Planctomycetota bacterium
TTGATCTCGCCGTGTGCTCGCGCAACCAAAAGCCTTAGGCGTTCTTGACCCCCCGAGCGCTTCGATCCGGTGGCGATTTGGAGATCGAGCGCACCCCCCGTTTTGAAAAGCAGACGATCGTCGTTCGCCGAATTCGATAAAAGATCGGGATCGTCGGTATGAAACGCGAGCGAGAGATTCCCTCCGCCGATCGCGATCGAAGCCGACGCGCGATCGTCAATCCGGGCCCACGATTCCCCCTTTTTCGGCCAATCGCTCAGGTCGCCGTCGATTGTCGGCGCGGCGTCGGTCATGACAATCCGCAACACGTTCCGGTCGGTTTTCCGCGACTTTTCGGCGATCAACGTCCCCCGCCGCGCCGCCGCATGACTTGTGTCGATCGCGACCGATCCCCAATCGTATCGTTTCACCGATTCAAGTCCTTCAAGCTTGACGACGCTCGAATGCTCCTTGCCGACGACCAGATAAATCGAGCCGTCGTCACGCGTTTGTGTGATTGTTGGATGAAAATGTTCATCCTCAAAACTCACGCCGTCGACGATCATTCCCCGTCGCGCCTCGTTCATCCGCCACAACGGCGCGATACGCGAATCGCCGCCGAGAGTTTGGATGAAAAGCCCGTCCAAGGTCAGCAAATAGATCGTTCCTTTCTCACCCGAGATCGCGAACAGGTTCCCGCACCCGCCTTTCGGCGGCTCGACGGGAGGGCCGAGAATTCGCGTCGGCTCGACGAGCGATCCAAGCGGGGTTCGGCCCTCTTCGGTCGCGTTGTACCTCCAGCGGCGTCGTCCGTTCAAATCGACGCCGAAGATCGCCGCGATTCCGTCTTGGCTCGTGATCGCTCGATCCCCGGCGATCAGCGGTGAACGTTGCATCTTGGCATCGCCGACGATCGTCTGATCGCGCGGGTCGTAAATCGGCGTCCCTCGTTCGTCGATCCGCGGGGGAGCGATTCTTGTACCATATGAAGTTGTGATTGAAAGATCGTCGTGTATTAACGGCGCCAGGCCGATTTCACGCAGCGGTTCGCCGCGATCATCGACACGCGTCGTTTCGACGAACCGAAATTCGTTCGCCTGAGCCTCGTGATCGCCGTTCCGATCGCTCCAGATGAAGAAGATCCGCGCGGGATCTTTATCCTTCCATAAAGCGACGATCTCATCCTGATTCTTGAACCTCCAGCCCCAAATTCCGTTCACCAGGTCCGCTCCATTACCGATCACCGCGACGGGTCGCGCGATATGATCCGCATCGATGCGCCAGATCCCGGCGCCTCGATCCTGATTGAATCGTAATTGCCCGTTAAAACAATTGAATAAATATTGGTGTTTTCCGAGTCGAATCGATCGCTCGGGCGCGGGGCCGGGGATCGTCTCGGCGAACGATTCGGGTCTCCAATCAATCGCCTTGACGGTCGACCGTCCGGTTTTCCAGTCGATCGAGAATTCGGTCCCGCCCCCTTTTTCATATTCGGCGTAATAGAAACGAGTGCGGTCGAACGGGTCGATCGCTCCGCCTCCGCCGTATTTGGGCGGCCCGTAAATCCCGCGCAAGAACGTTCCGTCGGTTTTCCAAAGACTCAGCCGCTTGGGGTGATTCTCCGCCTCGGCCACCCATAGCGTTCGATTCCGATCGATCGTCATCCCGCAAGGATTACTCATGCGTTGATCGTCGTAGACGCCGATTTGGGGACCTCCCGCGCGGCCGATCGTTCGAATCAATTTTCCTTCGTTAGAAAATACTTTGATCTGATGGCTTCTCCCCCAATCCGCCGCGAAGAGCGTTCCGTCCACATCGACAAGAACGCGACGAGGATCCTCCAGCCCTTCTTGAACGATCGTTCGCGCCGCGACGAATCGTTTCCGATCCTTCGACAAGATCAATCGCACGATTTTCTTTCCAGTAATTACATATAGATTCCCAGAATTATCAAAGGAGATCCCCGTCGGAGCTTCGATCGCGTATTCGCCGATCTTGCTCTTCGCGTCGGCGTCGATCAGAAGAAGCTTGTTTTCCTGCGTCCACGACGCGACGACGAGACCGTCGAACGATGCGAGCCCGTTCGATCCATAAGCTTGCGCAAGCGTTTTGAACTGTTTGACGGGATGGGGAATCTTCACCTTCAACACCGATTCGATCGATCCGTCGGGTTTGAACCCTCGGATTTCAAAGTCGTCGTTATCGTGATCGCGTTCTCCAGACATCAGCACGTATGCATAGTATTTCGGCGAAGGACGATCGCCGGCTTCGCGGCAAAGGTTGAAGCCTCCCCAAAAACCCGTGTTGATTCCGAATTCGCGTTTCCCCTCGGGCGTCATCCAAACGAACTCCTCGCCCGATTCGCCTGAAGTTGAACAAACAAGTATATGATCTTGATTCGATCGATAAGGGGTTCGAGCGTCGCCGGGCAGGAATAAAACGTCGGCCGGGGGTGAATGATCCGCGAGCCACGCCCCTTTTCCATCCCTCGTTTTCCAGGGGGGCGATCCGGGGCTATTGATTGAAAACTCGTAACGCATCATGATCCGATCGTGCACGATCCCGCGCACCCGATAAGTTCCCGCGGCGACGCGACCTCGAATCCAATCTCCCGATTCGTTCCTCGAACCTTCGTCGTAGCCGTCCCACCAAACGGTCGATTCCCCCGCCGGGAGGGGCGTTTCGCCGATCAGATTGCGCACGCGATCCCCCTTGTCGTCGTCGATCACGACCGTCGCGAGGCCCGGTCTATCCAGCTTGATCTTGATCGGAATCGAACCCGCTTCGGTTCGAGCATCCGCCTCGACCCCGGCTCCGATCGCGGGGGCTGCGATCGCCATGAATCCGACGATCGATAACGTTCGCGCAGTTAACATGATATATAATCCTCTTTATCATCAATAACGATTAATTTTCGATCGTTCCCGGAGGAGGATAGCCCGCGTCGGCGTCGTCGAGAATGAGAACGCGATCGTTCCCGGCGCCGTGAACCGGGGGAACGAATTCGCGCCTGCCGATCCGAGGAAACGTCCCCCCCCGCCGCGCCGAACCCGATTTGGGATCGAACCAATACGCTTGAATCGTCTTTCCTTTAAGCTTCTCCAGATCGATCACGACGGCGTCGCCCATCGGTATATAAATAAATGCGAAAGAGCCTTTCGCGTCGCGGGTCGCCTGTATATGATGCTCGCGGCCCTCGGGGCCGGAGACGACGAGCGATTGATCGGGAATGCGATCGAGATAAGGCCTCGATTCGATCAGCTCGCGAGCGAACCTCATC
>JAKBCQ010000643.1 GCA_021807585.1 Planctomycetota bacterium
TGAACGCGTAACTCGAATTACCTTGAAAATAAAACGTGTACGGACCGGGGGGAGTGTTTTGCGCGATCGCCAAATCGGCCGACCCGCGCGATTCGTTCGATTTGAACGAGATCCCCGCGAAGCCGCCGTCGGGAGGAGGGTTCTCGATCACGACGCTCACCGCCGAGTTCATTCCCGCGTCGCGACGGATTTCGAAATCGATCGGAATTGAACCGCCTTGAACGACGATTCGTCGAGTGTTTCGAGCGGTCACGGCGAGCGGAGCGGCGCGCCCCGTAACCGCGGCGATCATGTCGTTCGTCATCCGAAGGATCGGAGGTTGTTGCTGATCGCCGAGCCGGATGATCGTTGCGGATTCGGCGATCCGATCGCGGTCGTCGGTTAAACGCGTCATTCCAGGAACATAATTGAGAACGTCTTTGCGATCGGCGAACCGACGTCGACCGCGGACGACGATCGCTCCGAACGACGCGGGAGATCCGGTCGCCGCGCTCACCACAATCCCGGCGCGATTCGATCCCGCGGGAATGATCGCGGGGTCGCATGATACGCCCGGCGGAAGTTTCACCGCTTCAACATAGATGGGATCGTTCATTCCGTCGATTCGTTGCGCGATCACGGTCGCGACCGATCGTCCTGCCGAATCGACGCAAAGCCCTCCCTTGAAAGACGGCGCTCCCGGGACGACGACGAGGCGAAAATCGGGGCGTTCGGGCCGAATTTTGAGGAGGTATTGAAACCGAGCGTCGCCGCGCCGGCTCTCATATAAATCGTGCAGGCTAATTTGATACAAGCCGTCGTCGGGGGCGACGAATCGGACCGATGCGTCGACGGTCGCCGCGGGAAAGCCTGGAAACCCTCCCGCGGGATTCCCTTCGGGTCGATCGTCGCCCACCGCGAGCTCACGAGGTTCGCGCTGAGCCGTCACTTGCTCGATCGTGAAATAAGGATCGGCGGGCGATCCGAACCGTTCGGCCTCGGCCTCGACGACGAGAATTTCTCCCTTTTTGGCGTGAAAACGATACCGGTCGATCTCGCCGCGCCGCGCGAACGTCCCCGAGATTTCACATGGTGTTTCAACAACTTGAACATTTCTACTATCATTATTCGGTTCGCGTTCGATCGTCACGGGATCGGCGGCGAATGCGAGGAAAACCGCGTTCGACACCCCTTTGGGAGTTTCCAGGCGGTATTCGAATCCCGATCGTCCCGCGGCGACGAGCGGAACACGGAGGGTTGGAACGAGCCTGGGATCGCTCGATTTCATCTCGGGAACGTCGATTGTGACGCTTTTCCGTTCGATCGCTCGGCCTTCGATCGAGAGCTCGGGATCGATCGTTCCCCCCAGATTTCGTCCCACGAGCGTGAACCGCGCGGTTTTGCCGGGCGCCGCGGAACGGGGAACGATCGCGTCGACGCGCGGTGCGACGCTCGCGGTCAATCGATAAAAATACTCGTCGGATCCATTGTAAATGACGTCATGAATTCGGACATAATAGCGACCGTCGGCGGGAAGAGCGACTTCGACGAACGGATCGTTGGAATCGACTTCGGTACGAACCGGGAGTTCGGAGCGATCGGGACCGAAGACGCGGATCGCGGCGTCGAGTCTGGAATCGATCCGCGCCGCGTCGATTTCGAGGAAAACGCGATCCCCTTTCTCTCCCACGAACGCAAACCAATCGATATCAGCTTGTCCGTCGATGCGACCGTTCACCGTCGAGCCGAGGGGAATCGGCGTCGCGGCTTCGGGAGTCGCGTTCGGCTCGCGTTCGACGAGTTCGGACAACCGCCCAACGACGAATGAGCGAGGATTGCTCGCTCCCAGGGGCGCGATCACGCGAACTTCGTGTCTACCGACGGGAACGTCGGCGGCGATCGTCACGCGGAACGTCGATTCTTTAACGAGATTCGCTTGAATCCCGGGATGATCGAACGCGAGCGTTCGCGCGGCTTCGATATCGGACCCCGCGACGACGACGTCGACCGACGATCCGGCTTTCCCCCCCGCCGGAAAAACGGTTCTCAGCGAGGGACGCGGAATCGGATCGGCGAACGCGGGCGCGGCGACAAGAATGACGACAAAAGAAATCCCTTGAATCTTCGATGCGAATGCGACTCTCGTCTTCATCAAGCAAGTCTTTCATTATCTATAAATCATTAGCCTAACGGCGCGGGGGCGTCAGATCAACTCGGCGATCGGCGATCCCTGGTTGAGAATGCGCACGGGGCGTCCCGAATCGTCGATGAATTCATGATTGGGATTGATTCCAAGAACATGATACATCGTTTGGATAACGTCTTCGGGACCGAGGGGACGTTCGACGGGATATTCTCCTTTGGAGCCCGTCGAGCCGACGACGACGCCGGTTTTGAGCCCTCCTCCCGCGACGATCGCCGACATCGCTCCCGGCCAGTGATCGCGTCCCGCCGAGCGGTTCACCCGCGGAGTGCGGCCGAATTCCCCCCAAACGACCACCAGGACGCGGTTTGAGAGACCTCGTTCGTCGAGGTCGGCGACGAGAGCGGCGAGCGCGGCGTCGAGAGGAGGCGCCTGAATTCGACACTGCTTGGAAATATTATCATGATGATCCCAGCCGCCGTCGGCCACCGTGACGAACTTCGCCCCGGCCTCGATCAAACGCCGCGCGAGGAGGCAGCTTTGGCCGACGCGCGTCTTGCCGTAACGATTGCGAATCTTCGACGGCTCGGATGTGAGATCAAAAGCCTTACGCGCATTGGTGTTTGTCGTTAATTGATACGCCTGCGCGTAAAATTCATCGATCCCTTCCAAAGTTCCGTCGGCGTCGCGCGAGCGATCGATCGCGTCGAGTTCGCGGAGCAGGCGGCGACGGTCGTCGAGGCGTGAGAGCGAGATTCCTGGGGCGGGATCGAGATCGCGCACCCGGAGCGTTTTGGTCGGGTCTCCTTTAAGCGTGAACGGATTGTACCCGGGACCGAGATACGCCGCGTTTGAGAACGGGGGGTCGTCGGGAAGGGTGATGTAAGCGGGAATTCCCGATTCGCGTCCTCGGTGAAGCTTGGCGGCGATCGATCCCGTGCTCGGCCGCGCGTTCGTTCGTAAGATCCCCTGAGGGGCGGGATAGCCCGTCATCACCCAATGCGACCCCGAACCGTGATCCGCGGTCGTGTGGCGCAGACTTCGAATAATCGACACTTTATCAAGATTTTTGGCGAGTTGAGGAAAGAGTTCGCTCACGATCACGCCCGGAACGTTGGTTCCGATCGCAC
>JAKBCQ010000644.1 GCA_021807585.1 Planctomycetota bacterium
CCGATCTGAAATAATATTTGGTTGACTAATCGCGCGAACGTCGGCCGTCCCTGGCCGATTCGAGCGTCCCTGGGCTCGCGTTCGCTCGACTCACCGCGCCGCCGACGCCGCGGCGACGGGCGATTTTTGCGGAATCTGCTTGAGCAGAAGATCGATCGCGGTCTCCAACTGACGATCCCGACCCGCCAGATTATCCTCGGGCGAATTCTCGACAAATACATCGGGCTTAACCCCGCCGTTCTCCATGTTCGTCGTGTTCGTATCCGCCAGATAAACCCCCACTCCGGGGGTCCGAATCGTCGATCCGTCAATTAACGAATAACTCCCCGTGCCGATCACGGCGCCCATCGTCGGCGTGCCGACGAGCTTGCCCAAACCCAACGCGCGGAAGCCCGCGGGGAACATCTCGGCGTTCGAAGCCGATCGCCAATTCTGGAGCACCACCTTGGGTCCAAAAAATCCCTCGAACGGCCGCGCTGTCGGCTCGGTTCCACGCGGTCGCCACACCTCGTAAGGCCGACGCGCCAAAATCGACAACAACTCCTGCTCGATGTTCCCCCCGCCGTTAAACCGTTCGTCGATGATCATCGCTTCCTTATGCTGATATTCACGTAACTCTTTCTCGAAACGACGGAGCGAAGGCTGATCCATCGCCTTGATATGTACATATCCAACGCGCCCGCTCGAAGCCTTGTCGACGATCTCGCGACGCTCGCGCACCCACCGTTCGTAGCTCAATTCGGAATAGGCCGAAGGCGAAAGCGGCTCGAGCCGAACCGTCCACGAACCCTCGTCGGTCGGCTTCGAATTGAGCGTGAGCCGCACCTTGCGATTGAGCCGATGCGCCAAAATCTCCCAATAATTATCCCCCGCCTTCACCGCCGCGCCGTCGATCGCAATCAAGTAATCTCCCTTGGAAACTTTGATCCAATCTTTGTCGGCGGGGCCTTCCTCGTAGATATAGGTAACCTTATAGCGCCCGGCGGATTCGTCGGGGACGAGGTCGAAGCCGAGACTCCCCGCGGCGAACGAGCTTTCGCCGCCGCCGACCCCCGTTCCTCGCCGTTCGGGAGCGGCCGTCGCTCCCGTGTGCGATGCGTTCAATTCGCCGATCATCTCGTTGATCACGTTCATCAGCTCGTGCGTATCTCCCACGTGCTCGACGAGCGGACGATACTTAAGGCGAATCGCATCCCAATCATATCCATGCATCTTGGGATCATAGAATCGATACTTCATCGTTCGCCAGGCGTCGTCGAACATCGCGAGCCGTTCGGCGGGTTTATCGATTTTGACCCGCGCCAGGAACTCGACGCGTTTGCGACCCGGGATTGCGGACGAAGCGGCCGCGTCGCCCGCCGGAGCGGTTCCAGGGGTATCGGAACGCGAGATCCCGCGCGCCGCGGGCCCGCCCCCCGTTAAACCGCGACCTCCTCCGCCGCCTCCCACGGAGGTCGAATAAACCGATTCCCCCTCCTGGTAGAAGAGCGTTCGGCCGTCGCGGGTGAGCGCGAGCCCCGAGATCCCGCCGAAACCGCGGCCCAAGCCGCCGCGCGGAGGCGGCGGACCGCCCGATTGCGCCGGATCGCGCTGAACCCCAGCGACAAGCCGGTTAAATCGCTTGCCGTCGTCCTCGATCGCGTAAATCGACGAACTCATTCGTCCGCCCCCGCCGCCGATTCCAGGCCCGGAACCCCCTCCCGCCCCCTCGGACGCGACCGCGTAGATCGTTTTTGAGTCCAAACCGGGAAGGTACGAGAAGACCGAAAGCGACCGCGCCGTGACACGCGTACGCCGCTTGAGCCCGCTCCAATCGATCTTGGCTTCGCGAACGGGGAGAGCCCCGCCGGGCCTCGTTCCCGCGAACATCGCCGCCGCACCGCCGCCGGGTCGCCCCGGGGTCGATTCGTCGGCGTCGTCGGGGTCGCGCTCCAACCGCTCGAGCGGAACGACGTAAAGACGCGATTCGGGACGCTCGCCGCGATTCGCGTTCATCTCGCCGTCGCTGCGAACGAAATACAGCTTAAGCCCGTCGGCCGAGAATCTGGGGTCGCGCTCGCGCGCCGAATCGAACGTAACCTTATGCTCGTCTCCGCCGGATGACGGAATGAGCATAATATCACTTGAACGCGCAAGATCGGGTCGCGAGAAGGCGATCCACTTGCCGTCGGGCGACCACGCGGGGGTTCCCAGTGCGCCGCGAGTCGACGACGCGAGCTTTTTCGTCTCGCCTTCAAGATTGCACGTATAAAGATCTCCATCGGATGTGGTGAAGGCGATTCGTTTACCGTCGGGCGACCAGACGAAGCTCGATTTGAGCGAATCGACGTCGGTCAATTTTGTGGGGGGTTTGGCGCCGTCGGCGGGGACGAGATAAAGTTCCTCGCGGGCGCCGCCGTCGCGGTCCGAGACGAACGCGATCGTTTTGCCGTCGGGAGAATAATCGACGTAACGCTCGCGCGCCGGACCCGACGAGATCGCGACGAGTTCCCCCCCCTCGGATGTCGCCGCGGTGAAGATCTCTCCATGAATCGAAAATGCGATTTTTTTGCCGTCGGGCGCGGGAGAAAAATCGTCGACCTGCGAGCGGAAGTCGCGATACAATGTCAAATCGTCGTGCGGTTCGGCCGCGAGATCGAGGCGAATCGGCTTCGCCTCTTTTTTATCAACATCCCATTTCCAAATGATATTATCATGCTCGAAGACGATCACCTTGCCGTCGGCCGAGATCGACGGGCGTCGAACGTCGCCCGCGCCGAATGAAGTGACCTTCTCAGCGTTCGCCTTCCCGCCCGACTCGGCGATCCGCCAGACGTTCGTCAGTCCGCCGCCGTCGCGATCGCTCACGAAGTAAATATATCCGTCGCGACCCCACATCGGCCACGAATCCATCCCGTCGAAATCGGTCAGATCCTCAAACGTTTTGGAGACAAGATTCATCACCGTGACGTCGCTTTGATACGCGCCGCGATAATATTTGCGCCAATATGCTTGTGATTTTCGATTGATCGCGAGCTTGGTCCCGTCGGGCGAGAAGCACCCCTGCACCCCCATGTCGGCGCCGACATCACGCGGCATTCCCCCCTCGACCGAAACGACATAAAGTTTGCCCATAAAAGCCTCGCCGCGGCGACTCGAAAACAACACGTTCTTCGAATCGGGCGACCAGCCGAGAACGTCGTCGGCGGCGGTGTGAAACGTAATCGCCTTGGGAAGACCCCCGGCGACAGGAATAATGTAAACATCCATA
>JAKBCQ010000645.1 GCA_021807585.1 Planctomycetota bacterium
TTCAAGGGAGATAATTCAATTCTAACAAGTATTATCATGCAATGATTTTTGATCGGACGCGTACATTCTCAGTCTTCGAGATAGGTTAATACTTTGGGCCCGTCGACGGTCATCGCGACGGTGTGTTCGAAGTGGGCGCTGGCGCGGCGATCTTTGGTTTCGACGGTCCAATGATCGCCCAGCACGCGCACTTCTTTGGTTCCCAGCGAAACCATCGGTTCGATGGCCAAAACGAGGCCGGGCTCGAGTTTAAAATCGTGCTTGCGCAACTGTTTGCTGACAAAATTGGGAACCTGGGGTTCTTCGTGCATCTCGCGACCGATTCCGTGTCCCACGAACTTATCGACGACATACATTCCCTGGCTCTTCACGTACGATTCCATCAGTCGCGCGACCTCCGACCACGTTTTGGAGCGAGCCATGGAACGGATCGCGAGATCGAGCGTGTTTTTCGTCACTTCAAGCAATTTCTGGATCTCTGGTCGGACCTCGCCGATCGTCAGCGTGACCGCGGCGTCGCCGCACCAGCCGTTGACTTTGCAGCCCGTATCGACCGAGATGACGTCGCCCGAGCGCAAGACGCGTTTGCCGGGTATTCCGTGAACGACCTGCTCGTTCACGCTGGCGCAAACGACCGCGGGGAACGGCGGTTTACCCTTGGTTGAGTTGGGATAATTGAGGAACAGCGGGATCGCGTCGTGTTCTCGAAAGATCGCGACGACGAGTTCGTTCAGTTCGCCCGTCGTCACACCGGGTACGGCGTGACGTTGAATTTGATCAAGCGCCTTCGCCACAACCCGACCCGCCTCACGCATCAAGGCGATTTCGCGTGGACTTTTCAAGTTGATCACAACGGTTCCGGATCGCTCCCAAGGATGTCACGACGGATCAATCGACCAGCCGTGTTGTTGATCAGATCCAACGATTCGGCGTATGAGCGCGTTCACCCGGGGATCGATCGCGGCGTGAACTGGCGGGCCGCGACGATCTTCGTTTAACGCTTGCCCATCAAGCCCGAATAGTTACGCATAATCAAATGGCTATCGATTTTCTGGACGAGGTCGAGGCTCACGCTGATGACGATCAGGAGCCCTGTTCCGCCGAGGAACGACGAGATCGTGTAATCGACGCCAAGCGAAGCCGAGACGAGCGAGGGGATGACCGCGACCAGGCTGAGGAACGCGGCGCCGACGTACGTGATTCGCAGCATCACTTTCTCAAGATAATCCGCGGTTCTCCGCCCCGGGCGATATCCGGGAATGAAGCTGCCGTAATCCTTGAGGTTTTCGGACATATCCTTGGGATTGAACGTGATCGCCGTCCAGAAGTAACAGAAGAAGTAAATCAGAATGATATAGAACAACGTGTAGATGTAACCATGCGAACGGAACGCGTCGGTGGCCTCGCGGAAGAAGAGCGAGACTCCGTATTTGATCGAACCGGCGTCGGGATCGGTCATCCAGCTTCCCGTCGCCTGTTGCAAGGTGTTGAAGATAAAATAGGGAAACATGAGCAGGCTTGAGGCGAAGATGATCGGCATGACGCCCGCCTGATTGACTTTGAGCGGCAGGTATTGCCTGGCGCCGCCGAAAACGCGGCGGCCGCGCACGTGCTTGGCGGATTGTGTCGGGATCCGCCGTTGGCTTTCGGTGATCGCGATCACGCCGACGACGACGGCTATGAATAAGACGAGCAAGATCACGATCGTGGTGACGGAGTATTGATGACCCGGTTCGGGGGTGAGTTTTGTGGTCGCGTTTGAGAAAAGCTGGAAGAGAGCGTAGGGCATCCGCGCCAAAATCCCCGCCATGATTAGCAAGCTGATCCCGTTGCCGATGCCGAATTCATCGATCTGTTCGCCGATCCACATTAAAAAGATCGTTCCGGCGGTCATCGTCGTCACGCAGATGAACCCGTGCCAGAAGTCGCGGTAATCCGCGGGCACGACCTCCATCGTCGTCATCATGTACCGCACCCATAACGAGCTTTGTATCAAACATAATAGCACGGTGGCATATCTGGTGTATTCGTTGATTTTCTTCCGGCCGCTTTCTCCCTCCTTCATCATCGCCTCGAGTGAGGGGACGACGCTCGCCATCAACTGGAAGATGATCGACGCCGAGATGTAGGGCATGATTCCGAGGCCGAAGACCGTGCTCATGCCGACCGAGGTGCCGCCGAACATCGCCACGGTGCCGAAAACCCTCCCCGCGGTCGACGACCCCGCATTCGCCTTCCAAACCTGAAGCTTGGATTGATCGACGATCGGCAGCGGGATGTAAAAGCCGATCCGATAGACGGCCAGGAACAAGGCCGTCATCAGAATTTTCTTTTGCAGGTCGGGAACCTTGAATAAAATCGTGAAGAGCTTTTCCACTTTGATAATATCCTGGATTTCAAGGGTCCGGCGGCGACGAGGGAGGGTTAAGTACCGATGACGGCGAAGGCGCTGCGCGGTCGATCGTTCGGCTTAAGAGACGACGACGGCGCGGCCTCCCGCGGCGGTGATTTTGGCCGCGGCCGATTCGCTAAATTTAACGGCGTGAACCGTGAACGGTTTGGAGAGCGTACCGTCGCCGAGGATCTTGACGCCGTCGTCGTGGCGTCCCTTGACGATCCCCTTGGCGCGGAGCGCTTTCTCGTCGATCTCGGCGCCGGCTTCGAACGCTTTTTCGAGCGCATCGAGGTTGACGATCGCGAAATCTTTTTTGAACGCTCCGTTGACGAATCCGCGTTTGGGAACCCGCCGCGCGAGCGGCATTTGACCACCTTCAAAGAGGGGATCTTGCTTGTAGCCCTGGCGCGACGAGTGTCCCTTGTGCCCCTTGCCCGCGGTTTTGCCGTTCCCCGAGCCGACGCCGCGACCGATCCGTTTGCGGTTCTTGTACGTCGTCACGCCCGAGTGGATGTCGTGAATCTGCATGTCGTTATAACTCCACGCCGCGCAGCCGCGCGATTTCTTCTTTGGAGCGAAGCCGCAGCAAGCCGTCGAGCGTCGCCTTGACGAGATTGAGTTTGTTCGTCGAACCGTAGCTCTTGGTGAGGATATCGGTGATGCCGACGGCCTGCACCACGGCGCGGACCGCGCCCCCCGCGATCACGCCCGTACCGGGACGCGCAGGGAACATCAACACGCGCGACGCGCCGAAGCGGCCGATCACCGCGTGCGGAATCGTCCCGCCTTTAACAAGGACGCGCTTGATCTGCTTTTTCGCGTCCTTGACTCCTTTTTCAACCGCGGGAGGC
>JAKBCQ010000646.1 GCA_021807585.1 Planctomycetota bacterium
AAAGGCGGTTTTCGCCGACATCATCGAGTCGGATAATTATCAAAATTACATCAAGTGATGTAATTGTTTTACGGAATTTGGTTGATCCATTCCGATCGGCCGATCGACGCCCGCGCCGATTCGCCGACGCGCGCGAGCGTGTCTCTCATAAGACTCGACCGGGCATCGCTTTTTGTACGGCTTCGATTATGATCTTTGCTTCCGCGCGAATTCGTCGCCGACATGTTTTGGGATCGGGTCGATCGCGTGTCTCGTCGCCGCCATTTACGGGCTCATTGAATCATGGCCAAGCCGTTTGACGCCGCCGGCAAGGAACTTTTGCAGCTTAAACCCGCGGCGCTTTTACAATATATAGGCGTTCCCGTGTCGGGCGCCGTGACGTTGATCGAAACCGATTTTTCGACCGTCACCGCTCAAGTCGATTCGGTCCTCCACATCGACGAGCGGTCTCCTTATCTTGTTCACATTGAACTCCAGGCGAATCGCGACTCCGATTTACCACGAAGGCTCCGGCGGTACAACGGGATGATCGATCTCCGCCATAAACTCCCCGTCGCGAGCGCCGTGATTTTGTTGCGCCCCGAGGCCGATCACAAAGATATCACAGGGGTATATCATGTGGATATGCCATATGGATTTCATGTCGATACATTCTATTATTATGTCGTTCGCGCTTGGGAGTTATCGGCCGAAAGTTTGCTCGCGGGTGATTTGGGGGCGTTGCCGTTCGCCCCTTTGGCCGACATTCCGATCGATGAGGTCCCGATCGTCTTAAGGCGAGTCGATGAACGTCTGATGAGTGAGACGAAGCCCGAAGAAGCTGGTATACTCATGCAGATCACGCTCGTCTGGGCGGGGCTGATCTTGGATACAGGAAAGATTCACGAGATTCTTGGAGGTTTACAGACGATGAGCATTCTTGAAGAGTCGTCGTATGTTCGGATCTGGCTCGATAAAGGCAGGGACGAGGGTAAGAAAGAAGGCAAGCTCGAAGGCATGCTCGAAGGCAAACTCGAAGGCATGCTCGAAGGCAAGCTCGAGGGCAAGCTTGAGGAGGCTCGAGCCATCATCCTCCGATTGGGACGAAGACGATTCGGGGAGCCCGACTCGTCGCTTCTCTCAAAACTCGAATCGATCGAAGCGATCGAGCGACTTGAGGAGATTACGGATCGGCTGATCACCGCCGTGAGTTGGAATGAAGCGATTGGCGAAACCTGATCTCGATCCGGCCGGGGAGCTTCAAAAAAGATGAGCATTCTTGAAGAGTGGTCGTATGTTCGGATCTGGCTCGAAAAGGCGGGGACGAGGGTAAGTATGAGCACGAACGATTGGCCGGCGCTATTCAGGCCTTAGGCCTGAGATATCAAAGCCTTCGCCCTGAACGTCGCCGGACGGAAGGATCGTCTCGAATCGCGCATTTCGTACGACGTCTCTATTGAACGGACCCCCATCCAATCTGACCTAGATGTATACCTTTTTGTTGTAAATATACCATTCAATCATAACGACCGCGAGCGCCGCGGCGGCGAGCCACGGCCACCATTCGCTACGTTCGGTCGTCACACCGATGCGCTTTCCCTCGACAGGGCTGTAGCCGATCTTGATCCGATACCGCTCGGCCTCATCGGCGGGAACGCCTTCGGGAACGAGCCCGCGGGTCGCAATGTCGCTCTCGCGCGGGTCGAAAAGGTTCACCGCGAACGCCTCGTGATCGTTCTCGCCCCGCGTTGCGTAATAAATCCCGCTCCGATCGGCTTGATTGTAAATGAACGTCTCTTGCGTCGATCGCTTGACGGTCGATCTCGATCCGTCCGGCGCGGTCACTTCGATCCGATCGACAAGCGCGCCGACACGAAGAATCACGGGACGGCCTGGAGCGTGCACGCGATCCCCCGCGCTGGTCGTCGGATCGCCCAACACGTTCAAACAATTGTATAAAAATAAAGGGAAACTGATTTTGAGCGGCCAGTTGGTGTTGAACTCGGTCCCTTCGACGAGCGGGAACGACACGACGACGTCGCGATACCCCGACCTCGGCGCGACAAACGCGAGCGGGCCGAGATTACTTCCGATCAAGGGAATCGTTCCGGGAGGAAGATCGATTGTTTGCGCTTTTTGGACGAAGACCGTCGGAAGATCGCGGATGAATTGCATCAGCGGGTGAGTCGTATCCCAATCGAGAATCACCGGGTGATCGATCGGCTTGGGGTTGTCGTAGACCGCCCCGGGAGGGAACGCGCCTAGGTAAAGCGCGTCGGCCTCGGGCGCGGTTTTGGGGCGAAAGTTCTCATAAATGATCCAATCATATTCTCCTCCCGCAACCTGACGCTCGACGGGCGCCTTGTCGTATTCGTCGGGCTTGACGACCGTGAAATCGGCTTCCTGAAGCGTGACGGGGGTTTTGAGCGTATCGATCAGATAACGATCCCCCGAGGTGACGATCAGCACCTTCGACCGGCGCGGCTCGCTCACGACCGCGAACGCTCGATTATCAAGCGGTTGCGCGTCTTTCACGTCGATGCGAACCTCGAGTTCCATCGCCCCCGAATCGGGTAGGTCGAATTTGAACGATTGATCCGCCTGCGCCGCGATCTCGAGCCCGACCGCGTCGAGCAGCGAACCGGGCGAATTGGGCTTCGTTGAATCATGTTTGTACAATTTGGCTTCGATCGTCGCCCCCTCGCCGCGATAATTATGAATTCGTCCGAAGATCTGGAACTGATCGGTTTTTTCATCGTCGCGGCGGGTTTGAAGCGCGACGATCGCGACGTTGTCGGACGGATTGGGCGGCTGTTTCCCCTCGACGACGGGGGTTTTCTCGGCGGCGTCGACTTTGCGGGGAGCTCGCGGGGGCTTGCCGACGACGACGATCGACGCCTGGAGATTGCCGAGGCTGAACCCCTCGACGTCGTCGAAACCGCCGTCGGTCAGCATGACGAGTTTGGGAGGGACCTCCGCGGTCACGACGGTCCCCTCTTCAAATTGACGCGACGGATTCGCGAGTCCCGCGGCGACCTCGAGCGCCTCGCGCGGAGAGGTCGACCCCTCGCTCGCCGCGATACGAGCGATCGCGCCGCGCAACACCCCTTTGTTCGACGTGTAACTCGCCTCGACTTTGGCGCGATCGTTAAAAGATATAATCATTGCTAGATCACTCGCGTTCATACCGTCGACGACTTTACGCGCCTCGGTCTTCGCGAGTTCGCGCCGCGGCGACCCCGCGTCGGTCGCAGACATGCTTGC
>JAKBCQ010000647.1 GCA_021807585.1 Planctomycetota bacterium
AGCGGTGTCGTTCCAGCTTGATCCGCGCGCGATAAAGCGAGGCCTCCGCCGCGCGGGGCGAACCCTTGGGGACGCGCGCCCACGCCTCGTCGGCGCGATCATTATGCCTGAGAGCCAGCTCGCACCAGCCGAGCGGAAACTCAATCTCGCCGCGTCCGGGGTGTCGCGCCGAGAGCGCCTTGAGCCGTTCGCACGCGTCGTTGTAACGGCGATTCTCAAAAGCCTCGATCGCCCGCGAAAGTTCGATCCGGTCGCGCAGCGTCGCGACGACGACGCCCCCCGCGCCGACCGTCGCAACGATCGCCGCGCCGACGAGAACCAAACGCATGAGACGCATTGTTCGACTCCAAAGCTGTGCGAGCTCCGGTTCAAGGCTAAATTATCATAACTTGGAATCGATAATCAAACAACATATCGACGAAGCACGAATTCATTAATATCGACCGCCGACGCCGAGTCGAGCACGCGGTATTGATAGAATAATAAAATCAATATATGTACTATCAGTTGCGGCGGGATTCGGTTCGCGATTGGCGGGGGAGGCATTGGAACGTTGTGATTGCGACGATTGGTCGGTAATACGTTCGTCGCGAATCGGCCGGCTTGTCGGATTGGGTCGCAAAAATTATAAAGGGAGGTTGTGACGATTCATGCGGAGCGGTCCGCGTTCGAGGTCGCCGGCGCGGTCCGGCGTCGCGTTTAGCGAGTCGAAGATGTCGGCGATTGCGACCAGCGGCTCTCACACCCTCGCGCCGACTCTCGATTCCGATCGCGAGCCGCGGAGGGTCGTGATTCTGGGTTCAACGGGATCGATCGGCCGGAGCGCGATTCGCGTTCTTGAGCACGACGGCGGCGAGCGGCTTCGCGGCTGGGGGTTGGCGGCGAATACGGGGGTTGAGGCGTTGTGCGAGCAGGCGCACGCGGTTCGACCGTGGGCGATCGCACTCGCCGATCGCGCCTCCGCCGACCGGGTCGACGGTCGCTTGAAAGGATTGGACGTCGAGGTGTTCGTCGGCGTCGAGGGGATCGGCAAGCTCGTTGAGGATTCGCGGACCGACGTGGTTTTATCGGCGATCGTCGGCGCCGCGGGTTTGGAAGGGACGTGGGCCGCGATCGAGGCGGGGAAAACCGTCGCGCTCGCGAATAAAGAAACGCTCGTGGCGGCGGGTCCGCTCGTGATGGAGCTCGCGAGTCGTCGCGGGGTCGAGATTCTCCCGGTTGATAGCGAGCATTCGGCGATTTTTCAGGCGATGCGTTCGGGTCGAAGGAGCGAGGTCAAGAAGGTTGTTTTGACGTCTTCGGGAGGTCCGTTTCGAGGGAGAAAGCGGAGCGAGTTGGAATCGGTCACGCCCGCCGAGGCGTTGCGTCATCCGACGTGGCGGATGGGTCCGAAGATCTCGATCGATTCGGCGACGCTCATGAATAAAGCGCTCGAGGTGATCGAGGCTCGGTGGCTTTTCGGCCTCGAACCCGATCAGATTGAGGTCGTGATTCATCCCGAGAGCATTGTGCATTCGTTTGTGGAATTTGTGGACGGGAGCGTGATCGCGCAGCTTTCTCCTCCCGACATGCGGTTGCCTATTCAGTATGCGTTGATGTATCCCGAGCGGGTCGACGGGGGATGCGCGACGCTCGACTGGACGAAGGCGCATACGTTACGATTTGAGCCTCCCGATCGCGAGACGTTCCCGTGTCTCGAGCTTGGATTCGAGGTGATGCGTCGCGGCGGAACCGCGGGGGCGGCTTTGAACGCGGCGAACGAGGTCGCGGTCGCTCGGTTTCTGGACGGATCGATCGGTTTTCATGACATACCCCGCGCGTGCCGCGCGGCGCTTGATTCTCATACTTATGATCCCCGTCCCACGCTCGACGCGTTGCGTCGGGTCGACGCCTGGGCGCGGCAGGAGGTGATTCGTTGGCGATCCTGAGCATGGTGTACAACATCGCGCTGGCGGCTTTCGGTCTTGGATTCGTGATTTTCATCCACGAATTGGGGCATTTTTTGCTCGCCAAGTTCAACGGCGTGAAGGTTGAGAAGTTTTCGATCGGCTTCGGTCCGTCGTTGCTTCATTTTCAAATCGGCGAGACGGTCTATTCGCTGTCGATCCTGCCGCTTGGGGGCTTCGTCAAGATGCTCGGCGAGGGGACCGAGGAGGAGGCGAGCAATTCGTCGGATCCCCGATCGTACCAGAATAAGTCGGTCGGTCGTCGGATGTCGATCATCTCCGCCGGCGTGATCATGAATTTAATTTTTGGTTTAATTTGCTTTGTGATTTACTATAGCTTTGAAACGAAGGAGACGCCGGCGCGGATCGGCGGGGTGTTGGCGGGTTCTCCGGCTTTCGAGGCGGGTTTGACCCCCGGCGACGAGATTGTGGCGATCGACGGCAAGGGGGGGATCGATTATCGCAGGCTCAGGCAGCGGGTCGGTCTCAGCGGCGAGGGGCAGGTCGTCAAACTGACGGTCAAGCGTCCGGGAACGAGCGAGCCGATCGAATTGCGAGTCACTCCCGAGCGGAAGGAGGGGATGCCCACACCGACGATCGGCATTCTGCCCGATTTTGACTCCAAGCTCGATTCCGAGCCGTACGCCCCTCCCGCAGGGGTGGAAGGCCGGCTCAAGGGGGATCCCTCGGGTCCGCTGAAAGACGACAAACTCGTCGAGGCGGGGCCTTCGGGGGGAGCGATCGTTCCAATCAAGAGTGTTGAAGAATGGAACGACCTGATATCCAAAAATATGGATAAACCGATCGACGTCGTGTTCGAACGGACGCCGAAAAAGAAAGACGGCGCCGCGGGAGAGGAATCCGAGAACGTCGCGACGACACCCCAAACGATCAAGCTCACGCTCCCGCCGGCGCGGTTCGTCGATCTGGGCGTGCGGCTCAAATTCAAACCGATCGTCTCGGTGGTGCGGGGAGGCCCCGCCGCGGTCGCGGGCTTCATCAAAGGAGATCGGATCGTCAAAATCGACGGCAAAGACGATTTTGATCCGATGCGATTACCGACATACTGTTATGAACATGCCGGCAAATCAATCTCGATTGAGATCGAGCGCTCCGGCGTCGACCCGAACGATAAAAGCAAAGAAACGGTCGAGCGAAAGACGTTTACGGTTACTCCCGACGCTTCGCTCCCGTGGGTCGAGCCCGTGATGGGGGGAGACGAGCCGCTCAAGATCGCGGGGTTGGGGTTGGCTTATGGAGTGGACACCGAGATCGCCGCGGTGCGGCCCGAT
>JAKBCQ010000648.1 GCA_021807585.1 Planctomycetota bacterium
AAGCGGTCAAACCGCTGCAAGACGCCTACGCGGCTTTTCCTCCGTTCATTCCCGAGACCGATAAAGAAAAACGCGAGGCCAAGCGCCAGGCCGAATCGGCGATGATGGACGCGCGGCTTCAGCTCGCTCTCGTCGATTACGAACAGGCGCAAACGTATCCCGTCGGCTCCAAGGAACGCAACGATCTGCTCGATCAAGGCATCAAGGCGTTTGAAGAACTTCATAAGCGATTCCGCACCCAGATGGCGGGGCTCACGGCCCGCGCCATGCAGGCGAAATGCTTCGAAGAGCGCGGAGACGACGGACTCGGCCCCGCGATGGGGATCTACAACGAGCTGCTCGATCATTCCGATCCCCGCGTGCGTGATCTCCAGCGCAAGGTCGCTTATTTCAAGATCATCGCGCTGCGGAAGCGCAAAGAGTTCCCGCTCGCCGCCGACGAATCGGCTCGCTGGCTTCAAACCGCGACTCCGCAACAACGACGCACCGCGGAAGGGATCGCCGTCCGATTCGAACTCGCCAAGAACATCATCAGCCAGCTCCCTAACACCACCCGCGAGGCCGATAAACAAGCCGGAATCAAGAAGGCGGTCGACGAGTTGACCGAGGTCGTCCGCTACGCGTCTCCATTTAAGATGGAGGCGATCGAATATCTACGTAAATACAAACCAAAGAATAAAACGAATATTGATTCCGTCGCCAAATTGAACTTCGACGAGGCGATGTTGCAGGCCGACGAGGCGCGATCGACGAACGATTGGGATCGAGCGATCGCGTATTACAAGGCGGCGATCCGCAAGGTCGATCCGGTCAAAGACGAGAAGAAATCGCAATTGGCGCGGTATCAACTTTCGTTTTCCGAGTATTTCGGCGGGCGATACGAGGAGGCCGACGTCGTCGCCGAGCATCTGGCGCGAAATTATCCCAAAGGAGAGCATTCGGCGCAGAGCGCCGCGATCGCGATGGCCGCGGTCTTGAGCGAATACAACGAAACAAAAAGTGCGCGAGATAAAGAGTTCGTTCTCAGGCGATTGATCGATCTCGCGGAATACACCGTCGCGACGTGGCCCGATTCCGAACAAGGCGATATCGCGCGGTTTTATCTCGGCGAGATCAACCTGGGCAAGGCTCGCTACGCCGACGCCGCCAAGGCTTTTGAATCGGTCCGGACGGCGTCGTCGAGACGGAACGAGGCGGTCATGAAAGCCGGCGTGGCTCATTGGCTGATGAGCAAAGATAAGAACCAGGACGAACAAGCCAAAACGGGTATCGGCCTCGTTCAACAGGCGTACAAGGGGCGGCAAGAGGCCGGCGCTCCGCTGACCGAGCCGGGAATCGTCGCCAACGCGTCCGAACTCGCCGATATTTACCTGCAACAGGGAAAAACGAAGGATGCGATCGCGATTCTCGAACCCCACGCCAAGGCGTTCGCCAATTCGCCGATCACCCCCGATAACTCCGCGGTCGTCATTCGCCTGCTGACGTATTACATGCGAAGCCACATCGCCGACGGACAGGCCGATCAGGCGTTGATGGACATGCGTCGGATCGAGCAAAGCGGCGGGACCGCGGCGGCGATGACGGATCTCTATTTTCAGCTCGGCAAGCTTTTACAAAAGCAGATGGACGATCTCGCCAGGCGGAACGATCCCGTCGGCCTCAAGCGAACACAAGAGACTTATCAAAGGGTGCTTAAAGCGGTCGTCGACAGCAAGGCCGGGCAAACTTACGAATCGATGGAATGGGCGGGCGAATCGCTGCTCACTCTCGGTTACCCCCAAGACGCCGCGACCGTCCTCGCCAAGGTTTACGAAACGTTCGGCCAAAACGCCGAATTCGCGGCCTCCTCGAACGGTCCGCTCAAACTCACGCGGACGAGGCTCAAACTCGCGCAAGCTTATATCGCCGCCGATCAAGACGATAAAGCTAAAGAAATTGTTGATCAGTTGATCAAAGACAACCCCAAGATGCTCGACGCGGTCTTCGCTCTCGGCGAGTATCTTGAGGCGCACGCCAAAAAAACAAAATCGCAGACCGATTACAACATCGCGTTCAATCACTGGAGCAAACTGGCGCAGCGGATGGGAATGCGCAAGCCGCGCCCCGCCGAATACTTCGAATCCTGGTATCACGCCGCGTCGGTCCTCAAAAGCCAGGGAAAGGCGCACGAGGCCGCCGCAATGCTCAAAGGCATCATGCGGCAAGATCCCAAAGTCGGCACGCCCGAAATGAAACAAAAGTATGAAAACTTCATCAAGCACGCCGCCGACCCCAAATCGCAGGCCCGCGCGGGCTGATCGCGATCGCGCCGATACGAATCAATCTGTTTTTATTGGAACATCATCGGAGATCGAGACGACGATGCGACCCGAGACGAATCGACCGAACCGAACGCGTACGAAAAACCCCTCGCGATTTCGTCGAGCTCTCGTCGTTCCGCTCGTTTTCGCGGCTTTCGCGGGATCGGCGTGGGCGATTGATGAAGTTGTGCTCATTCCCAAATCGACGATCAAGGCGCCGGGGGGAAGGTTGCGGGGAACGATTCAAAGCGAATCGCCGACCGAAATTCAGATTCAGGTCGGCGGATCGACGCAAAACGTCCCGCTCGATCAGGTCGCGTCGGTCCGCTACGACGGCCAGCCCGCCACGTTGACGCTCGCCGAGAATCGCGAGTCGAGCAACAATCTCACCGAGGCCGCCGAGCTGTACGCCAAGGCGGGGGACGAGGCGTCGAGTAAGCCGTTCGTCGCGCAAACGGCTCGGATGGGCCGAGCGCGCGTCCTCGCCGAACTCGGCATGGGCGACGCCGGCATCCTCAAACAAGCGATCCGCGAACTGACATCGTTCACGCAAGCGAATCCTAAAAGCCGGCATACGATCGCGGCTCTCGAGCTGCTGGCACGGCTTGATCTCCAGCAGCCCGATCCCTCGACCGCTTCCAAGCCGATCGCCGATCTTGAAAAAGTTCCCGGCGGCGCCGATCGCGCCGCGACGCTCAAGGCGCTCCTCCAAATCAAAAAAGGCGAATTCGACGAGGCGATCAAAACGCTCGATCCGATCCTCGCCAAAGCCGCCAAAGGCTCCCCCCTCCGTCGCGACGCCATGCTCGTTAAAGCCCAGGCGCTCGCGGGGCAAAAGAAATATCAGGAGGCCGAGACCGCGGTACGCGAGGTCATCAAAGACGCCCCCGCCGAGGACGCCGCGACCCGAGCCCCCGCCTACAACACCCTCGGCG
>JAKBCQ010000649.1 GCA_021807585.1 Planctomycetota bacterium
CCGATCTGCGTTGATCGTTTCGTTGATCGCGATTTATCTGGCGCTCGTACTTCAGTTTGAAAGCGTGACGAAGCCGTTGGTGGTGTTCGCGGCGGTTCCCTTCGGAATGGCCGGGGGATTGACGGGATTGTTGATTTTCGGCGTTCCGTTCGGCTTCATGGCGTTTTTGGGGATCGCTTCGCTCGCGGGGGTGATCGTCAGTCATATTATCGTGTTATTTGATTATATTGAGGAGATGCGCGAGCGAGGCGAATCGCTCCATCGCGCCGTGATCGACGCGGCGCTCGTGCGGCTTCGTCCCGTGCTTGTAACGGTTTTGGCGACGGTCGGCGGGCTGATTCCGCTCGCGATCGAAGGAGGGCCGCTCTGGGCGCCGATGTGCTACGTCCAGATCGCCGGGCTTTTGATCGCGACGATCGTCACCAAAGTGATCACTCCCGTGCTCTACGTGATTTTCGTCGAGAACCTGGGGCTGATCCGCTGGGAACCCGTCGATATGAAGTCGAATTGACACGAGATAAACGTACCAGAATGCACATGTAATAAATCGTTGATAGACTAAAAGCGTTCGCTCCGATGCGCCCGGGCTTAGAGAGCCTGCGGTCGATCGGCGTCCGAAACGATAAGCGACACGAATCGACGGCGGAACTTTTCCGCGGAGGGAGGAGGCAAGGCGATTGTCGGATTAACGGCGGCTGGAAATCGTCGCGGGATTGAAATCTCTCGTTGATGATATATAATAATTATGTGTTGATCATAAAATAGTACGCATTATAAAACTCGACGATTTCTCCCCTGGCCTCGCCGATCGCTACGTCTTCACGAAGCGATTCGCCTTCTCGAATCACGATTCGACCTCGCGGCGCGAGTCGATCTCTCGTAATCAAAGCAATATCAATTGCGAATATAGATCACTAATTTGCCTCGTTTATCGGTTCATCGCTTCCTATCATGCACTCGGTCGATACCAACCACGACTTATCCCCGGAATCGATCATTGGATTCGAGCGGGATGCCTTCGACGTTCCATTCGGTTAAGATTCGGGTTGCTCGCGTGGAACCGATCTGGCGCGTCGCGATCTTTCGGACGCTCGATCGAGCCCCTGTTTCGCGAGCGTCTTGATACGAACCGGATCGTCGATGTCGCTGAGCGAAGTTTTCTATTTAGCCGCGCTGATCTTTTTGAACGGCTTTTTCGTCGCGGCCGAGTTCGCGCTCGTGAAGGTTCGTGTGAGCCAGATCGACCAATTGGCGCGGGAAGGAAACTGGGCGGCGAAGCTGACGAGTCGGGCGCTCGATCGGCTTGATATTTACTTATCGGCGTCGCAGTTGGGGATTACGATCGCGAGCCTGGCGCTCGGCCAGGCGATGAAGGAACGAGTAGAGCCCGCGGTCGCCGCGGGGCTCGATCGCCTCTGGTTGTTCAAGGCTCGACCCGCCGCGGGACCGATCTCGCTCGCGCTCGTGCCGATTTTATCGCTTTCTCTCGTCACGTTTTTCCACATGGCTTTGGGCGAACAGGCGCCCAAGAACCTGGCGATTAAAAAAGCGCGGGTCGTCGCGCTTTGCACCGCGCCTCCGTTGATCGCTTTCTATTATTTATTTTATCCGATCATCATGCTTTTAAACGGGGCGAGCAACATCACGCTTCGGTTGCTGGGCATGCGCGACGTCGGCCATGTCGAGTTGACGCACACCGAGGAAGAGCTGAGGCACATTCTGGCCGAGAGCGCCGCGGGGGGATGTTTATCGCGCGCCGAGCGGTTCATGATTGAAAACGTGCTCAATTTAGAAGAGAAGACGGCGCGGCGGGTGATGGTTCCGCGAACCGACGTCGTTTATCTCAGCTTGGCGCGTCCTCTCGAAGAGAATCTGCTCGCGGCGCGGCAATCGGGTCATACGAGATTTCCACTTTGCGAGCTGGATTTGACGACGGTCGTTGGGATGATCCACGTGAAGGATCTCTTTCGTGCGAGCGGGGTTTCGGGGGGCAGGCCCGATCTGCGTCGGCTCGCGCGGAAAACGCCGTTCTTCCCCGAGACGCTCGGCCTGGATCAATTGCTCGTCGAATTCCAGCGTAATCGTGTTCATATGGCAATGCTGGTTGACGAATACGGCGAGGTGGTGGGGATGGCGACGTTCGAGAACGTGCTCGAGGAGGTCGTCGGGCCGATTCAAGACGAGTTCGATCGCGAGGAACCCCTCGTCACTCCGATCGGCGAATCGTCGTTCGAGGTCGACGCTTCATGTCCGATCGACGTCCTCGCCGAGACGTGCGCGATCGACGTTCCCGACACCGACGCCGAAACCGTCGGCGGGTTGATTCTCGACCTGTTGGGTCGCCTGGCGCGAACGGGCGATTGGGTCCGGGTCGACGGCCGTACTCTTACAGTCGTCCAGGCCGATCCCACCCGGATCCGCAAGGTTCGGGTCGATCCCGCGGGGTCGGCGAGCGACGAAACCGCAACCCCTCCCGACGCCCGCTCAAACGATCGCGAGCCCGATTCGGGCCGCGATCAGGCGGGCAAGATTTGATCGATTAAATGTTCGAGATGTTTCTCGATCAATTGCGCGGTTCGACGATAAACATGTCGATCGGCGCCGATCGGATCGTCGACGTCGGAACCCGCGGGATCAAGGAGCACGACGCGGTCGATCGTATCGGGAGCGCGGCTTACAAGCGTGGCGTGGTGATCGCGGGTCATCGCGACGATGTGATCGGCTCGGCGGATCAAATCGCGATCGACTTGACGGCTCGAATGTCTTGAAAGCGAAGCTCCCCGTTCGCGGACGATCTCGACCGCCTCACGCGCCGCGGGGCGACCGGGAGCCGCGGCGAGACCCGCCGATTCAATCAAATATCCACGCGCAGGCAGTTCTTCAATCAAACAGCCGATCCGTTGCGCCAAAAGCGCCTTGCAAAGCGCCTCGGCCATCGGGCTTCGGCACGTGTTCCCCGTGCAGATGAACAAGACGAGCGTGCTCGCCAGCCGCGCAATCTCGTCGTCGGATACGACCCCGCTCCGAGCGATCGTCCACGTTTCCCCTTCGATCAAAACCGACGAGGCGCGCCCTCGTCGCTTGGAAACGCCGTCGTCGATCAACATCCGCAGCCAATCCTGGTCGGCAAGCCCCGCCGCGGTCTCGCTCAACGTCTCCATCAGAACGACCGGACCGGGTGTCAGATCGAGAATTTCACCGATCAAATCATGTTCGGATACCATAAATCCAA
>JAKBCQ010000650.1 GCA_021807585.1 Planctomycetota bacterium
TTTCGATTCTCCCGCGAGCCTGCGCAACACGTCGATCCGATCGGCTTCGGATCGCGCCTGATTCACCGACCCGACGCCGAGTTCGGCGCAGCGACGTTCGGCGCCGGCGTCGACGGTTTCCGAAATCAAATCGATCGACACCCCCCGCCGCCGTAAAAATGCGATCAACGATTCCTCGTCACGGCTTAATCCAGATTTAAAGGAATCATTATTATTCAGATTGATATCGGTTCGATCGAGGACGACGAAATCGACCGCGGCGAGTCGACGCAAAAACGAAGATTCACGAATCAATACGCCGCGACGAGCCGAACTCGCCACGTCGTGTAAGAGATCGAGCGAGACGCCGATCCCCGGCCCCGTCGCGTAATCGGTGCGCATGATCGCGACCGCGGTCGAAACGTCCCCGACGAGCAACCCCAATCCCGCCGCGGCGAACGTCGGCGCGATGAACCGATCGGCGAACGCCTCTCCATGCGGCGAGATCGACGATTCGAGCGTTCGATTTCCCGGTATCGCCGCGTTCGTCATCGTCTTGCGGAGGATCTCCCCTCGGCTCGACGCGCGATCGGTCCAAGCGACGATCGTCAATTCCCCGCGGATGATCAAAGATCCCGCGTAGACCGCGTCCCCCTCGCTTTTGTCTCCGGGCTCGCGCGTTCCCAAAACGAGCCGTTCATCGATCGTCGCCGAACCGGCGATCACGACCCCATCGATCGGTATCGTTTCACCTTCTTGAATCAACACTTCATCCCCAGGCTCGATCGAATCAATATGAATCTCAATCAATGAATCGCCGACTCGCAACAAAGCGCGCTTCGATCGCCGCGAAAGCTCGGGGAGGAGCGCTCGATTCGTTTCGATCAATCGGTCGCGATACGCCCTCCGCCAAAATCGGAACAGCCAACTCATCAGCGCCGCGGCGACGAATTGACCCGAAACGACCGTGGCGGCGACGATCACTGTATACAAAACAGGAACGCCAAGCTTCCGCTCGCGTAATTGACGCCCCGCCGCTTTGATCGCGCTCTTATTACATAATATAAGAAGCGCCGCGGCCGCCGGCCAAACGACCGGAACGAAAAAATCGGCGATCGCCGCGGCGACGAGCGACGCGTTCGCCGTCGCAAAGCCGACCCGAGCGAGATGAGACCCGTCGGGTTCGGAAACGACAAGCGAGCCCCAAAGAACCGCGTCGAGATCGCGGAGAATGCGATCGACGTTCGTCGCCGAAGGATCGAATCGAATGATCATATTCCCAGTCAATGATTTTGCCGTCGCCGAACGAATCCCGGGAGAACCCCAAAGACCCCGCTCCAATCGTTCGCCGAGCGCCCGGTCGCCGATCAATCGAGCGTCCCGCAGCCGAACGCGATCGCGCGTCGCATGTACGATCTCCCATGTCGTTAAATAATCGTAATATCGATTTAACGATATTTTATCTCGAGATTCGTCGATCAGTCGTTCGACGAGGGCTCGATCGCGCGGCCGCGCCGCGGGCTCGATGCGATCCTCGACGGCGCGGGCCAAGTTCGACAGGTGCGCAACGGCGTCGATTCGTTCGGGATCGAAGCCGATCGAAACCGACGCATTCGCGCGATCGATCTTGACCGATTCGACCTCGTCGACCGAAAGGACGCGGACGAGGAAATCGATTAAGTATCGTTTTGATTTCGAATCACCGCCGAAGAGTCTGGGGTCGCGGGTCGTCGTCATTCCGCGGGCGCACGTCACCTCGGCGCCGGGGTTCGGATCCTCGGCCCGATCGACCGTGCAAGGGGCGACGCATTCTCTTTTGCGACGGCGGAATAACATGATGATTCATTCACTTTTGGAAATTAAGTAAGCGCGTCAATCAATCGGCGGCGCAAAACGGCGGGGGCGACGAACAAGTTCGATCGTCCAAAGCCGAGCGGTCGCCTCAGATCGTCGCGGCGAGCTCGCCGCGGTTGCGCATCTCGTCGAGGAGATCGAGCAGCCTGATCTCCTCGTCGTCGACGATGTCGAAGATCCTTCGCAAGTGGATCCGCTTCTTCTCGACGTGATAACCCAGATACGCCACGGTCAGCACGAGCGCCAGCGTGCCGATCAGCCCGTCAATCGCTTCCTGATTCATAACAGGTTCCTTGATAATAAAGTGCGTGTCGATCTCAATGCATTTCGAGCGGAGATTCGGCGAGCGCCCGGAACGCTCCGTCGAGCCCCGCCATCCAAATTTCCTTGCGCACCGTCCTGCTGATGTGAGCCGCGGTCCGACGATCGGACAAAATCCGCACCGCCTGCTGCAGCTTGGCGATCGCCTGTTCGGGGCGACGCATCAGGCCGAGATTGAGTCGAAAACCCTCGAGACGCTTCGGCTTCGACGGATCGCCGCGCTCGACGACCAAAACGATCGGATCGAAACCGATGTACTTCGGTTCGTTCCTCAGAAGCGACGTCGATTGCGATTCCGTCAGAATGTACAGGTTGTGATCCTCGCGGAGAAAATCTCCCAGAAGATTGATGTTTTGCCGCACCGCCTTGCTCACCGATGCGTTCCAACCCGTATCGATCAGATAAATATCAAAGAACTTGTCGGAATTGCTGCGCTCGGCTTTGTCCACCGTTCGTGATCCGTCGGTCGGTTCGGTCGAGCCCCCCGTCGATTTCGACTCGTCGTGCATCATCGGTAAGCGTCCTCAAAATCATGGATCAATCGATACGTCGTGAATCGTTTGGTTCGCCGCGGAATCAAATCGGCCGCAGATCGAGATCGCGGGCGATCGAATCGATGAATTCCACCGCGCGTTCGCGCTCGCGATCCCTGGCGAACATCCGCGCCGCGGGCGAAAGTTTGGCGTAGACGAGATAGCGTTTTCCTTGAAAAACGACGGTCAACGTGAACATGCGTGACTTCACAGTGAGAACCGGCTCGCCTTCACGCCACGATGCGCTAAAATCAATGTCGATCTCGTCGCTCCTGCGATCGATCTCCACGAGAATCGCCGACCGCAGGCGATCGTCAAGATCGCGAGCGATCGATCGCTCGACCAAAAGTTCGCCGTCGCGAGCGCGCGACCACATCCATGCGGCCGCCGGAGTCGCGACGACCTCTCGACCGTTCGGTGCGGAATGAATTCGACCGTTCATCGCGTCGCTCGCGCTCACGCGTTCGTCGTTTCCGTCGACTCCGTTCGTTTTAGATGAATTCACGTGAAAATGTGGAGGAGGGCTTCCGTTGCGATGAACCC
>JAKBCQ010000651.1 GCA_021807585.1 Planctomycetota bacterium
GGAAGCGGCTTTAACGCGAGTGCGATCGCGATCCAGGGCGCCATGATCCAAAGCGATTGAGAAGCCGCGATCAACGATCCCACAAGCTTCGCGATCAGAATTTCGAGAGTCGAGAGATTCGTCATCAAAATCGCGTCGAGCGTTCCCTTCTCGCGCTCTTTGGCGATCGATTCTCCCAGCACGTTCGCGGTCTGTAGAAACGCGATCGTCCACGCGACCGCGGCAGAGATTGCAACCGCGACCGCGAAAAAATCGGAATACCAATCCGCTGTTTGGAATTCCGGATTCGGCGTCATATAGCTTTTATTAAACATCAGCATCGTGCGATCATTACAAACCGCGATCGTCGCCAACACGATCGCGATCGCGCTCCTCAGCCAAAAGAAGCGCCGCGCCCCCGCGGAAACCTTGAGCTCGTGCGCGAGAATCGGCTGAAGACTGAACATGAATTGATTACAAACCTATCATTATGATATTGGAATATGCGATGAACAAGCGGTATTACTTGGAGAAATCGCCGACGATCCGGAATCGCGGGAGAGAAAGAAAGGCGCCGATCGAACGACCGACGCCTTTCAATAATCAAACAATCACGTTATTAAGAGATCAGAGCGACCAGCCGTCGCGATAATGCGGCTTGATGAATTGCTCGGCCTCGGGGCAATTGGTCGCGCGCATGTTCGGTCCGTCCCACTCGATCTTCTTGCCGACGCGGTACGCGACGACGCCGAGCAGAACCATTTCGGTCAGCGGGCCCGCGTACGAAAAATCGGAGCAAGCCTTCC
Source organism: Planctomycetota bacterium (assembly GCA_021807585.1). Lineage (GTDB taxonomy): Bacteria > Planctomycetota > Planctomycetia > Isosphaerales > Isosphaeraceae > JAKBCQ01. The sequence continues at coordinate 786 of JAKBCQ010000651.1, forward strand.
GCTCGGGATTCTTGCACGCCTCGATGAAATCCTTGTGATGCCCGGGCGAACGAGGAATCGATTCGGGAGGATTCTTGAAGTCCTTGAACGATTCCTTCGGCAAGAAGATATGCCGACGTCCGTAATCGTCAGGGATGTAAATCTTTCCCTTCTCGCCGACGATCAGCGAGCCCCCCTCCTTCACCTCGGCGCCCTCGAAGAGTTCGACGGGAGGCTTCTTACCGCCGTCATACCACGTGAGTGCGAGCGGGGGCATCTCGCCGCGGGCGGGGAATTCGTACTTGATGATCTCCCAGCTCGGCGCGCTTTCGGGCTTGCGCGGTTCCCCCTGCGCCTCGACGCTCGTCGGATATTTGAGATCGAGCGCCCAGAACGAGCAATCGAGCACGTGGCACGCCATATCGCCGAGAGCCCCGGTGCCGAAATCCCACCAGCCGCGCCACGCGAACGGATGATAAATCTTCTCCTCCTCGTCGCGCTCTTTGCCGTCCTTCCCCTTCACCTTGCGGACGGGGTTGGAAACGAAAGGACGCATCGGCGCGGGTCCGATCCAGAGATCCCAATGGAGCCAATCGGGAGGGGTGTCTTGCTCGGTCGGCCGGTCTTTGCCTTGCGGCCAGATCGGTCGATTCGTCCACGCGTGAATCTCGTGAACCTTGCCGATCGCTCCCGACCGGACGATCTCGACGATCCGCCGCGAATTGTCCTCGGAATGCCCCTGGTTCCCCATCTGGGTCGCCACTTTCGTCTTGGCCGCGAGTTCGGTGAGATGACGCGCCTCGTGGATCGAGTGCGTCAGCGGCTTTTCGCAGTACGTGTGCTTGCCGAGCTTCATCGCCGCCGACGCCGCAATCGCGTGGGTGTGATCGGGAGTCGCCACCACGACCGCGTCGATCTCCTTGTGGCATTCGTCGAGCATCTTACGGAAATCGTTGAACTTCTTGGCCTTCGGGTGATTGCTCGCGGCTTTGTCGAGACTGCGATCGTCGACATCGCAAAGCGCCACAATCTCGCCGCCGGCGTGGGGGATCGATTTGACGTGCTCCTCGCCGCGACCGCCCACTCCGATGATCGCGACGTTGACCTTCTCGTTCGCCGACTTGCTGTAAAGCGATGGCGTGCTCCCCACGACCCACAGGCCCGCGCCCGCGGCCGCCGAATTCTTGATGAAATCACGCCGATTGGTTTGACGACTCATGAAAGATGTCCCTCTTGGTGATGGATCGCGAGGCCCTCGGTCTCAATCCGCACCGTTCGTCGCTCCAAGGCGCAGGCTTCGTCGCGCCGAGACGCAATGACGACTCATTACGCCCCTCAAACGGACAAATTGATCGCACGGGCTCGATTTCGTTGCGGTAGGAACTCGTTTCAGCATGGCACGAACCAAACCCCGAATCAATGATCTAAGCCGACCAAATTCGTCTTTTTCGTACGCAACCCACTCCCCTCCGAGGTCCCTTCCGGATACCTTGAATTCAACGATCGATCGCCGCGAAACTCGGACGCCGAACATAGACAGATTACTACATACTAATATGAACTTAACATTTATTAATCCATTGATAAAGGATCGTCGGCGATGAAAGCCGCTTTGAGCGAAGAATTATGGTCGCTCGAAGTCGTGAAAGGACGCGACGCCGGGGCTCGGTACGGCCTCGCCGCGGGAAAGCCCTTTGTCCTGGGAGTCGGCGCCGAGGCGACGCTCGATCTCGCTCGACACGAAATCGACGGCCCGCGACGCGTCGAAGCGAGACACGCCGAAATCACCCTCAAAAACGAAGCTCCGACAATCCGCGATCTCGACAGCCTGGGAGGGACGTTCGTCAATCGCAAGCGGCTCCTGCAAGGCCGCGCCGTAACGCTCGTCGAGGGTGATATTGTTCAACTCGCCGGCGTGCAATTGAAAGTCAATCGAGCGATCGAGAGCGTGCGGATTGCCGACGCCCCCCCCTCCCCCTCAATCGAATCAGCCGCCCAGCAAACGAAACCTCATCCGTCGCCGGTCCATACCAGCCCCTCGGCCGTTTCCCCCGCGCCGAAGGCCGCTCCCCCCGCGCCGAAGGCCGCTCCCCTTGCGCCGAAGGCCGCTCCTCCCGCGCCGAAGGCCGCTCCCCTTGCGCCGAAGGCCGCTCCCCTTGCGCCGAACACGGCGCCCCATTCTTCTTCGTCGGTTCAACACGTTTCGGCGCGTTCATCGGGATCGAAACCCTTTTTGTATACCTTACCGTCGGGATCGACGTGCCGCACGTGGGACGATTTCTTAACCGTCGCGGCGCAACGTTGGCGCGAGATGTGCGACGAATTGACGTCGGGCAGACTTGAGCGATTCTTGATCTCGATCGGCCGATCCGATCTCGCCCCCGTTGCGGACGAAGGCGAATCGCCCGACGTTCGGCTCGATCGTTGGCTCGACGGCTTGCCCACGACAAAAGCCGCGGTTCCC
>JAKBCQ010000652.1 GCA_021807585.1 Planctomycetota bacterium
TATGAAGACAACAAGAATCGTGATCAACACGATTCTTGATTCAAGAATTCCGATGAGACGCCTCATCGTCGCTTGAATCGAGGTTTTCCTTAGAGCGGTTCGGCTGGATTTTCGTAGAAAAACCTCGCACGATCCCTCGAAACTTTTCCAGCGAAGCTTTAATCGATTGAAACCAATTTAATTCCACCGTAGGCTCGGATCAACAGCGCAACCGGAAATATCGGCGAGCGATCGTCGGAGCACGCCTCTCGTATTCGACGAGAATAGATGCGATCGCGATAAAACCAAACATCGGATCGTATTTACCCGCATCGGAAGTGATTTGCTTCATAAACCGCATCGAGTGCCCGCTATTGAAAAGAGAATCAATCCACACACAACGGCTCGCAGATAGATTTTGAAGACTCATCGTCGAATGGAACCTGCGACGAGCGCATTCGTCAGGCGGGCGTCGCGACCGGAACTTTTCGATCCTGGGAGGGAAGCTGTTGAGGAACGGCCGAATCTGCTTCAAGAATCGTGGGAGTACGAGCGATGCCGATTAGGCTCAGGCTCACCATGATCGCGATCAACACGAAAGCGATCGGCGAAACAGGGAGGAAAACGATCGTCGCCAGAACGACCGCGAACGTCAACCCGACGAGCTTGAGTTTGGAAAGCGGGCTCAGCGCCGAACGACTCTCCCAGTCTCTCAGGATCGAGCCGAAGAATCGCGTGTGCAAAAGACGGTCGTTGAGTTTGGGAGACGAGCGCGCCAGGTAATAACTCGTCGCGAGCAGAAAAGGAACCGTCGGGACTCCCGGAATGATCAGACCGCAGATCGAAAGCACGAACGATCCCCCCGCCAAAGCCAGATATTTCCATTTTTTTAAGCCGCGTGCGGGTTCAATCGTTGTATTCAACGTATGTGCATGATTTTTCGGAATAACCGCGACCGCGGCGGTATCGGCTTGGGCTTCGCGGCTCGAATCGGGCTCGCGTCCCTGAATGATCCGTTCGATCGAATCGACGAGCCGCGAAGAAACGGGGGCGTCGTTTGTGCGATCGATTTTGATTCGGCGCGAGAATCGAGCGATTTCACATCGCGTCACACCCGGGATTTGGGCGATCTCCTCGGCCAATCGCGCACGCGATACACGCCGGTCGGCTGCGCCGGAATGAACGAGTTCAACGCGATCGGGTTGATCGACGAATGTTTCCCAGATCGAAACACGAGAATTCGAGGATGGATAAGCCGTGAGTTTTGACCGTTTTTGGTCGATCGATCGTCCGCCGGATCGCGATCGCCCGCGTGAATTGGGAACCTGGTTCGACGCCGATCGGACGGATTGAACGACGATCCCCGCCATGAAGTCGAGCGGATTCGAGCCGTTTCGTCTGGACAAATCGAAGTCGACCTCGCACCTCAAGGAATTCCAATCGATCTCGGCCCTCGTAACGCCAAAAGATTTACACAGATGTTCAATTAATTTTTTGTCGAAATCGCGTCGATCGGGTTGAAACAGTTGAGCGTCGCGGATTCGGACGCGCCCTGTGGAACCGTTTAAGTGGACGTCGACGACGGGGGTTGCGAGATCGGATCGTGGGGCTTCGGCATTGAGCGAAGGGTTCAGGGCGTGGGAATCGGATCTCATCGGCGAACTCCCAATTCGATCGCGAAACCTCAATGTGCGCGGTCGGATTATAGAGGGAAGCGAAACGAAGGCGGTCGACGCGGGTCGTCGTTCGACAAGGCGTCCCAAATTCTTGGATCGAGCCGCCTCACGAGATCCCCCAATTTACCAGATCGAATCCGTGGCGTTAAGAATCGAGCCGAGATTGAGCGGGGAATTCAAGTCGGCGGCGGATTGACAGGACGCCGAGGTTGCGACGATTGGCTGATGTAGCAAACCTTGTGCCGAGTGTCGAATGACGGTTCGGGCGAATCGGTTCGATCGGGTCACTTGTTGCGAGGGTCGCCGATTCGTTAAAACGGGAGCCTTGGCGCGGGGATTTTCCGCGCGCCGCGCGTGCGATGAGCGATTGCGATCGTTTGATTCAACCTCGATTTATGGAAAGGACAGGTCGCGCGATATGGCGGACCCGACCGACTCCCGCGCCATCCTCCACGATTTTCCCCGTCGCAAGCCGTTTTTCGTCGGCATCGATAGCGACGGCTGCGCGTTCGACACGATGGAGGTTAAGCACAAAGAGTGTTTTATTCCAAATATTATCAAACATTTTGGGCTCGCCGCGGTCTCGCGCACGGCGCGCGAGGCCGCGGAGTTTGTTAATCTGTATTCGAAGTGGCGGGGGATCAATCGCTTCCCGGCGCTTGCGCGGACGTTCGATCTTTTGGCCGAGCGTGAGGAAGTGATTCGGCGCCGCTTTCACGTCCCGGCGATCGCCGGGATTCGGGCCTGGATCGACCGCGAGACGAAGCTCGCGAACCCGACGCTCAAAGCCGAGGTCGAGAAAACCGGCGACCCCGATCTGGCGCTCGCGTATCGCTGGAGTGAAGACGTGAACAAATCGGTTAGTGAGATCGTGCGGGGCGTGCCGCCGTTTCCGTCGGCGCGGGAATCGATTGCGAAGCTCGCCGAGCACGCCGACGTGATGGTGGTTTCGGCGACTCCGGGAGAGGCTCTCAAGCGTGAGTGGGAGGAGCACGGGCTCGCCGAATTCGTCACGCTGATCGCGGGCCAAGAGCTCGGGAGCAAGAAGGAGCTGCTGGCGCTCGCGGCGAAGGGGAGGTACAAACCCGAGAACACGCTGATGATCGGCGACGCTCCGGGAGACCTGCAAGCCGCGAGGTCCAACGACGTCCTGTTTTACCCGATCAACCCCGGCGGCGAGGATGAATCGTGGAGCCGCTTCCACGACGAGTCGATCGCTCGATTCTTCCAGGGAACTTATACAGGCGCTTACATGGATAAATTGATCGATCATTTCGAGGCGTTGCTTCCCGAGACTCCGCCGTGGCGCCGTGCGCGTTGAGCCGGCGGAGTGACGGCGAGCGGATCGGACCGTGAGCGACCGCGGGTCCGCATCCGCGACCGATCGCTCCGCAGCGGTATCATCGGGCTTCGCACGACGGTCGCGATCGTACTTAAGGTTCTTAGCGAGGAGTTCGGCATGTCCAAGAACGTGGTTTTGGCGCAATCGGGGGGACCGACTTGCGTGATCAACAATTCTTTACGTGGATTGATCGATTATTGTCGCGCGCATCCTCAAACCTTCGGCGCG
>JAKBCQ010000653.1 GCA_021807585.1 Planctomycetota bacterium
ACGAGCATCGCCGGCGCCAAAGATTCCTCCGCTGCTCGATGCAATATCGAGGCGGCGTCAACTCTGCGAGTTTATCGCAGGCGAAACCTTCGAGTTCGAGTTCGAACGCAGGCTCCCTACAGGGACGCTCGATTTCTCGATCGGTCGATGTCCATGAAGTCCGCTTGATGTGAAATTGTCATCAACAATGCAACGAGCCCGGGCGACCGTGAGATCGGGCCGGGACGCTCTTTGACAATTGGGATTCGGGAACGAGGGAGTCGATCGGGCGCCCTTCGGACGTCGTCGTCCGCGCAATGAGCGACTCTCTCGTTCAAGGACTTACCCGAAGTTTCGGATCGTCTCGTCCGATTACAATCGTCGCTAGACGCGGCGACCAATCGTTCTGTGCGATGATTCTTCGGAAACACGATGATCAAACAGGATGATCCTGATCGTGACGGTTTCTCCTGGATCGATAAACGGTCGGCGCCCGCGAGACGCGATCCAAGCTGTGCGGGGAGAGCCGATCGCGGATTCGAGTTTCGGTACGATTCCAGTTCATTCCCCAGAACGAGTACGCCTGGAAACAACCACAATAACGGACAAGAACATCCAAAGCATAAAAACTGATGGTGGTGACGAGTTTCGTTCACGGATGGTCGTTTTTACGCCCTCGGTCGCGGAGCGCAGCGATCACGCGGTTCATATCTTCGGGAACGGGGGATGTGAAATCGAGCGGAGCGTTCGTCACGGGATGCTCGAAGCGGATCCGCCGGGCGTGGAGCGCCTGGCGGTCGATCAGCGTGATCTCGGAATCGGCCGGGCGCCCCGAAACGTCGGCGAGAGTCAGCCGATCGCGCCCCGAATAAAGCTTGTCGGCGACGATCGGATATCCAATATGAAGCATGTGCACGCGAATCTGATGCGTACGTCCCGTGCGGGGCAGGCAGCGAACGAGCGAGAAGCCGCGGAATCGCTCGATCGTTTCGTAATAGGTCGACGCGGGCTTGCCTCCGTCCTCGGCGCGGCGGATCGCGGTCTTTTCGCGGTGTGTGGGATGAGGACCAATGAACTTTTCGATATAATCCGAATCGCGTTCGATCTCTCCTTGAACGATCGCCAGATATTCTTTTTGGATCGTTCTTTGTTCAAATTGACGCGCAAGCAAACGATGCGCCGAGTCTTCTTTGGCGACGATCATCAATCCCGACGTATCGCGATCGAGCCGATGAACGACCCCCGGCCTTTGCTCGCCGGAGACGGTGGAAAGCGTGTCGAAGTGAAACTGTAATGCGTTGACGAGCGTTCCGCTCCAGTGTCCCTTGGCGGGATGGGTGACGAGCCCGGGGGGCTTATCGACGACGGTCAGCCATTCGTCCTCATAAAGGATCGAGAGGGGGATGTCTTCGGGAAGGATTTCGTCGGACGCGAGTTCGGGAAGCCAAACGCTGATTTCATCCCCTTCGCGCACGCGGTACGACGCCTTGACGACTTTGCCGTTAATCAAAACCGCGTCGGCGTCGATCACCTTTTGGATGACGCTGCGCGAGTAATCGGGATATCGGCTTGCGAGATAAGCGTCGATACGTTTACCCGTCATGCGGGCTTTGACTTCGAAAACGGACGGAGTTTTCGAGAGTTCGGGGGGCATGGCTTCGGACTCGGTTCAAGTCGTCGCGACGCGGTTCCGGCTGGGGGACCGAACCGGCGGTATCGCTCAATTATTTGGGATTCGGCGCGGCGCCCGCTCCGGCCGGTTTGGAGTCGTCGGCTTTCGGCGCGGGATCGACGGCTTTGGCGGGCGGATTGACCGGAGCGTCGGGGAAGACGTCGGGGAGGTCGCTCTTTTTGGAATCGACCTTTGGTTTGATGTCGATCTTTTTATCTGTGGCTTTGGAGGAATCGGCGCCGGGTTTGAAGACGTCGAGCGGTAGATCGGCGGATCCCGCGGGCTTGGAACCGTCGGGCGTGGGCGCGGGCGGAACGCTGGTTTCTTTTTTGATCAGATCGTTCAAGCCGGGTACGGGGATCGTCGGGCCGTCGAGCGGGGGATGTCCCGTCGGCAGGTTGAACGTGCCGCGGCCGGCGGGATCGAGCGTCATCTCGGTGGGTTTGAATTCATACAATTGTTTATAAAAGGCGATCGTATCGGGATCGTCGAGCAGTTTGACGAGTTCGGCCGATTTTTTGGCTTGTTCGGTACCGGGCCAAGTTTCGGCGACTTTGGCGTATTCGTCGCGGGCGCGTTTGAGGTCGTTGCGGGCTTCGAGGGCGCGCGCGTGGCCGAAGGTCGCAAGCATCAGGAGGGTGGAATCGTCGCGGGCGTCCTCTTGAACCTCGACGAAGAGATCGGACGCTCGTTTGAGGAGCGGGAGGGCTTCGTCGCGCGACGCGGGCATCTGGATGAACGCGCGGTTAACCTGTTCCTCGGCCATGCGCAGTTTGGTCCAGAGCGCCGCCTTGGTGTCGGGGAATTCGTCGACGACTTTGCGTTGTTCGTCGGGAGAGGTCGCGAGCATCAGCTCTTTCCAGGATTCGGCGACGGTCGGGTCTCCGGCTCGAAGTCGAGCGAGCAGCACCGCCGCGAGCGCGACGACGATCACCCCCCCCGCGATTTTGAGCCAAAACGCGCGCCCTTTATCAAGCGCGATCCAAACCCATCGTTCGAGAACGGTTTGATCGTCCTCATAATGATGGATGACCGTGGGCTCGGAGTGTTCGAACTGCTTGACGGGAGTGTGCGTTTCTTTTTTCGACTTCATGACCCGAATCGTCCTGGGAAAGCCAAACGGACGGGGGACGTTCGCCCCGGCGGAGCCCCCTTCGATGACGCATCTTATCGATCGTTCGAGCGAACGGTCAAGCCGCACGAACGCGTTAGCTCATGGGGATATCGATTAATGAACCTTCGATTGGCCGAAGCCGTCGCGCCGAACCCACCGCGAAGCCGGGTTTCGTCGCGGTGCGACACGGCTTTGGGTCGATCCCGCGGGTTCCACGAACGAATCGTGTCGGATTCGCCGATAATAGCAAGCGACGGGGCTTCGACCGCGCGACGGCCCGTCGGCCCGAGATTTCGAGGTAAGGAAGCCGAGCCCATGCGATTCGAACGGATCTTGAGTCGGTCAAGAATTCAAGCGGCGGGTGTGGCGCTCGCGGTGTTCATCCTGGCGGCAGGCGCCGAGGGAGAAAACGGCCCCGGCTCGCCCGCGGGCGAAATCACGCGAATGCTCAATCATGCT
>JAKBCQ010000654.1 GCA_021807585.1 Planctomycetota bacterium
TCCCTCGACGAAGCCCGATTCATCGACGAAGCCCGATTCATCGACGAAGCCCGCCGGGGGAACGCTTCGGGCTCCCGCCGTCTCCGCGTCCGAGAGCGCCGCGGGGATCGAGCCGAAAGTCGATCGGCCGAAATAATCCCGTGATCCGATTCGCCTTCGTACACATTCTATGAATTTGATTTATTAAGATACGAGATCATAAGTTATGGTTAATTTCTTTATTCGAAGACCGATCTTCGCGACGGTGACGGCGATTTTGATGGTGATGATCGGCGGGATCTCGTTATTCACTCTGCCGATCGCGCAGTATCCGTCGATCGCGCCTTCGCAGGTTCAAGTGACGACGACATATACCGGCGCCGACGCGCAAACCGTCGCGGCGACGGTGACGACTCCGCTCGAACAACAGATCAACGGAGTCAAGGGGATGATTTACTTCGGCTCGGACTCGACGTCGAACGGCGTATCGAACGTTACCGCGACGTTCGACGTCGGTTACGATCAGGACATCGCCGCGGTCGACATCCAGAACAGGGTCCAGACGGCGCAGGCGAGTCTTCCTCCCGAGGTCAAGCAGTTCGGCGTGACGATCAAAAAAGCGTCGACCGATATGGTATGCGTCGTCAATCTCGTTTCGCCAGACGGTCGATATGATTCGTCATATCTTGATAATTACGCGCAAATCAACGTCGCCGACGCGCTGAGGAGAATCAAGGGGGTGGGTGATTTATCGGTCTTTGGCCGCAAGTACGCGATGCGGATCTGGATCGACCCCGACCGGACGGCGAATCTCAAGATCGCGCCGACCGAGCTGATTCAGGCGATCGAGCAGGAGAACAAGCAGGCCGCGGCGGGCAAGATCGGCGCTCTCCCCGTTCCCACGGGACAAACGTTTGAATACCCGATCACCGTCAAGGGACGACTCGAAAGCGTCGAAGAATTTGAACAAATCATCGTTCGTCGCCGCGACGACGGGTCGATCGTGCGGATTCGCGACGTCGCGAGGGTCGAGCTCGATTCCGAGAATTACGAGCTCGAAGGAAAGCTCAACGGCAAGCCCGCGGGGACGATCCCGATTTATCAACTGTCGGACGCGAACGCGCTCGATATCGTCAGGCTCGTGCGCATCGAGATGGACAGGCTGGCGCTCGATTTTCCCCCCGGCCTCGAATACCGTATCGCCTATGATACAACATTATACGTGAAAGAAAACATCAAAGAAGTTCAAGAAACGTTGGTCGAGGCGTTCGTTTTGGTGATGATCGTCGTGTTCGTGTTTCTTCAGGGTTTCCGCGCGACGATCATTCCGATGCTGGCGATTCCCGTCGCGCTGACGGCGACGTTCTCGATGATGGCGGTGTTCGGGTTTTCGATCAACACGCTCACGCTCGGCGGGCTGATTTTGGCGATCGGTCTGGTCGTCGACGACTCGATCATTGTCGTCGAGAATGTCGAGAAATATCTGGGACGGGGCGAACGGCCGCTCGCGGCGACGCGGGCGGCGATGGCCGAGATCACGACGCCGATCGTGACGATCACGCTCGTGTTGGCCGCGGTGTTCGTTCCGGTGGCGTTCATTCCGGGGTTGACGGGTCGATTGTACAACCAGTTCGCGCTCACCATCGTTTTCTCATTCGTCTTCTCCGCGATCAATTCGCTGACGTTCAGCCCGGCGATGTCGCGGCTGTTCCTCAGGGCCAAGCACGGCGAGCCTAAATTCTTATTCTTTCGCCTGTTTAATCAAGGCATGAAAAGACTTGAGGATTCGTACGACGGCTTCCTGGAATACACCGCGAAGCGTTGGTGGATGATCGTCGCGCCTTCGTTCGGGCTATTGGCGCTCACCGCGTGGATGATCGTCGAGCGTCCCAAGGCGTTCATCCCGGTTGAGGATCAGGGTTACTTGATCGTTTCGATCCAAACCCCCGACGGCGTGACGCGCGAACCGACCTCGCGGGTCGCGAATCAAGTCGGCGAGATCGCCGGGAAACTCGCCGGAGTGAAAGACGTGCTGATATTGGACGGTTTTAACGCGATAAATTCGACGAATCAAACGAACACCGCGACCGCGTTCGTGATCCTCACCGATTGGTCCGAGCGAAAAACTCCCGAACTCCGCGCAGCCGGGTTGGCGGATCGGCTCGATCGAGCGCTCGCCGCGGCGATTCGCGACGCTCGCGTGACGGTTTTACAACCCCCGTCGATTCGAGGCTTAAGCCAGACGGGGGGCTTCGAGCTCATGATCGAGGACCGCGCGGGTCGCGGAATCGAGGAGACCGCGCAGGTCGTCGATCGCTTCCTCGTCGCGGCGCGGAAACGGCGCGAGCTTGCGGGAGTTTTCACGACGTTCTCGGCGCGCGTTCCCCAGCTTCGATTCGAACTCGATCGAGCCAAGGCGCGACGCCTCGACGTCACCGTCGATCAGGTGTTTAACGTTTTACAAACAAACTTAGGCGTTTATTATGTTAATGATTTTAACCTTTACGGCAAAGTTTGGAAGGTGATGATTCAGGCCGAGGGACGCGACCGAACCCGGCCGCGCGATATCCTCAAGCTTTACGTTCTCAACAAGTCGGGGGCGCGAGTCCCCCTCTCGGCGATCGGCGACGTGATCCGGACCCTCGGCCCGATCGACGTTCCACATTATAATATGTATACATCCGCAAGAATTAACGCTCAACCCGCGGCCGGTTTCGAATCCGCCGAGGCGACCGCGGCGATGGAGGAGGTCGCCGCGCAAATCCTCCCCGCGGGGTTCGGCTACGAATGGACCGGGACGACCTTCCAGGAGAAAAAAACGGGCGCTCTCGCCGTTTATATCTTTGGATTATCGATTATTTGTGTGTTTCTGTTTATGGCGGCGTTGTATGAAAGTTGGATCAGACCGCTGGTGATCATTCTAACCGTTCCGCTCGCGACCTTCGGCGCGCTGTTGGGATTGCGGCTGTTCGACATGCCGCTCGACGTTTTCGCGCAGATCGGCCTGGTGATGTTGATCGGGCTCGAAACCAAAAACGCGATCTTAATCGTCGAATTCGGCGTCGAACTCCGCGAGAAGCACCGAGCGAGCGTCATCGATTCCGCCAAGCAGGCGGCGCGAACAAGACTCAGGCCGATCCTCATGACGTCGTTCGCCTTCGTCATGGGAGTCTTGCCGATGGCCGGCGCGACGGGAGCGGGAGCGTACAGTCGCAACTCGCTCGGCGTCGTCATCGTCGCG
>JAKBCQ010000655.1 GCA_021807585.1 Planctomycetota bacterium
GCGGGCCTTGGAGGAGGCGTCGACAACTTTGGAGGGACCGTGAACATTTCCAATAGCTCGCTCATCGGCAACGAGGCGGTGGGCGCGGCGGGCGACTCCAGCCTCAGCGGCGGCGACGGCTACGGCGGCGGACTGAATGATTCGAATGCCTACGGGTCGAATGCGACCGCGACGGTCACGAACACGCTCTTCCTGGGGAATCTCGCTCAGGGAGGCTTGGGGGGCGTCGGGACGAACGGCGGCGACGGTGTCGGCGGCGCCATCTCGGTGGCCATCGGCATACCCTCGGGAACGATCGATGCGTCGACGCTTACATTGAGTCATAGCTCGCTGCTGTTCAATATCGCCCTTGGGGGGACAGGCGGAGCGGGCGCCGACGGCGGCGACGGCTGGGGCGGCGGCATCTTCGTCGGTTCGAGCGGCATCGCCTCGATTGACCAGACAAGTATCATCATGAACCTGGCACTCGGCGGCGAGGAGGGTTCGGGAGGGAGCGACGGGAACGGCGTCGGCGGCGGCCTCTACGTCTCCGACGGAGGATCGGTGACGCTCAAGAAAACGAGGATCCAGTTCAACTTCGCCTCCACCAGCAACGACGACATCTACGGCACGGTGACTTATCTCTAAGAACCGTGAGCGTCGGCGATTCTTAATGTAACAACGACATCGCACGTTTCGATCGAAAGATTCGAGTCGTGCGATGTTTCTCGTTCCTCAATCGCTTCGCGGCGATCGAGGCTTCGCCGCCGCAATCGATCCACGCGGTCGCGGCCGCAATTACATTTACAATTGAGTATTTATATTTATTTGGAATCCTCGCGATCCGAGCGAGATCAGCCGCCTGAAGTTCGATCGGATCAAAAATCGAATCCACGCTGAATTCGCTTCCTGTTTGAAAAGAAAAGGAATCACATTCACTAGTAGTTTATCGGCGATGGTTCCTCGCGTTTTGCGTGTTTTGATTCCGCGTTCTATTGGAAGTTAGAGCTTCGGGTTTCGGCCGAAGCGGCGGCGAGGCGATCGAACCGTCGTTCCGGCGGAGAACGGAGTTTGATCTCGAAACGCGTGTCGGAAACGCGGTCGTGAACTTCGTGATGGAACAAGCCTGTTCCAGATATTGAAATCTGTTTTGAATCAATGATAAAGAGAAGGAAATAGCCCATGCCGGCGTTTATTCGTAAGAATCGCTTCCGAGCGGGTTTTTCTCGTCGACTCGATCGCACCCGGCGAAGTTCGACGACGAGGTTGATTCCCGCGGTCGTCGAGACGTTGGAACGCCGCGAACTCATGGCCGCTTTTCTGGTGACGAACCTCGATAACTTTGGAGCGGGATCGTTCCGCCGCGCGATTCTCGCCTCGAACGCGGATCACGCTCCCGGGGGGAATACGATCGACTTCGCGGTCTCGGGGACGATCAATAACAGCCGAGCGTCGCTTCCCGCGATCACGAATCGCGTGAATATCGAAGGGGCGTCGGCGCCTGGTTTCGCGGGATCTCCCGTCGTGACGGTCGACTTCCACGGAACGAGCGGGCTGAGGTTCGCTCGAGGCGCCGACGGTTCGTTTCTCGGCTCGCTGTCGCTCGTCGGAGCGGGGAATTCTGGGGTGACGATCGCGGCTTCGTACGTGACGATTCAGGGCGATTACATCGGCGTGCTCGCCGACGGCTCGACCGTCCTGGGTAACCGCGGCGACGGAGTTCGAATCAACGCGTCGTCGCATAACGATCTAATCGGCAATAATAACGCGGTGACGAGCATTAATTATTACAACGCGGGCAATGTGAGCATGCAACCCGTGTCGGGGTGGCAAGGGATTCGCGGCGGCGATTCCGCCGGACAATATCTGATCACGGGGACGTCGAACTCGAACGGGCTTTTATATATCGGCCCGATTTCGGGAGCGGGGGGTTCGAGTTACGCGGTCGATTATCCCGGCGCGGCGTCGACGAGCGTTTACGGCCCAAATAATCTCGGCGGCGGATCTCTGCAACTCGTCGGCAGTTATAGAAACTCGAACGCGACCTCGAACCCCGTCGTCGTGAACGGATTTCTGTTCCAGGGGACGACCGCGGATCTGACGAATCCCGCGGCGTATCGCACGATCGATTATCCCGGAGCGGCTTATAATTATGTGCACAGCACAATGGGAGGGTTGGCGGTGGGGAACGCCGACGGTCCGACGACGATCTCGCCGTTGGGAACGGGGCACGCGTTTCTTTATAACATCGCGCAGGGGGCTATCACGACCGACATCGTCTACCCGGGCTCGGCGACGACGACCGCGTACGGAATTTGGTACAACGGCGGAGCGAGCTACACGATCTGCGGCGGATACAGTAATGTTCCTATGAACAACGCCAGCAATCAAAACACGCCGATCGGACAGGCGTATTTGGTCGATTACAACGCGGCGACGGGTCAATTCTCGCATTGGACTTCGTTCAGTTATCCCAACGGCGGCGTCGGAAGCGATTTCGTCACGCATTTTGAAGGGATCAGCAGTGTTGAGAAGGGGGTTTACACGCTCAGCGCCGATTCGCTTGAGAGCGGGTCGAGCAATCCCGTGCAGGGGTCGGTCGTCACCGTCAGGCGCAATCCCGACGGTTCGTTCGGCATTGCGACCTGGGTTGATCTGAATAATCCGAGCATTCCGGGGCCGCTCAGTTCGAATTCGATCTACGCGAATCAGGTCGTCGGGATCCAAAATACATCGACGGGGTTTTTCTCGTATCAGGCTTCGGTGAACACCGGCTTCCAGCTTTCCAATGTGATCGGCGGCGACGGCGGTAACGGAGTCGGAATTTACGGCGGTAGATATAATCAAATTGCGATGAATAACATCGGCGTGGATGCGACCGGGACGATCGCGATCGGCGACGCGAGGAACGGGATTTTCGTCACCGCGGGGGCGAAGGGGAACGTGATCGGCGGTCAGGCGACGGGAGGGAACAATCCCACCGCGGGCGTGTTCGTTCGTCCCCCGCAGGGGAACCTGATTTCGGGAAACAAAGGGGACGGCGTGCTGATCAACAATCACGCCACGCAAACGATTTTGAGCGGGAATTTCATCGGCACGGCGGCGTCGGGAGATTCGCCGCTGGGGAATCGGCTCGACGGCGTCGCGATCGTGAACGCGAACGGCAATCAGTTGATCGGTTGCACATTTCAGCAAAGTCCATTTGTGTTTTATAATGTACTGAGCGGCAACGGTGAA
>JAKBCQ010000656.1 GCA_021807585.1 Planctomycetota bacterium
GATCTGTGGTACTTCGACCTCGTGATGGATATCGGTTCCGTGGGTGATTTCGTAAGGAGTCGCCGCATAGGCGATCGTGAAATCGTCGCCGAGTTCGAGTTGAACGAGATAGACGATCACGTTGAGCGCGATTAAAACGTAGGTCGCGTAGGGCGTGATCCGTGTTCGCTCCAAATCCCCCAACGGCATAACCATATCAGGATCTCGACAGGAACCGCTTGTCGCCGCCTTGGCGTATCGCTTCGATCGGCGCGATCGTTCGGACCTCGACCGAGCGGAAATCCTAACATGTATCTTGAACAAAACTCCAGACGAGAATCGATGAAATCGAGTTCCTCTCGATTTTCCCGCTCATCCCGAGGCGAGGCGATCACGCGTGCTCGCTCAAATCGAAACACGGGTTGTTCAATAAAGCTTGGATGCGAGAAAAGGAGACGACGCGGTTTCTCCGGCGTGTGATTGGAGCGAAAGCGATCGCGAGCGGATCGGAACGCGGCGCGAATCGATCCCTCGCGGTTCGATGGAACGCGGTGGAAGAAGGAAGCTTCTTTGGAAAGCGTGTTGTGGAACGCGATCCTGTGGATTGAACACGGATTACGAGAAGATCGGACCGAGCGGTTTGGGGCCTTCGCGGCGTTCCCATTCGCGACGGACGCGTGAGAGCCCGAAAGCGCAGAGCTCGAATTCGACGCTGAGCCTGCGGAGCAAATTCGCCTCGTCGCCGCCGAGCGTTCCGGCGAGGTAATACGAGCGTTTTCCTTGCTCTTGATAATTGATGAGGCGATCGATTGAGTGCGAAGCCTGAAGTTTAGGCACCGCCTCGGGGTAAACGCCCGTCCAGAAAAGGGTGTAGTCGCCGACATGGCGATGGCATTCGCGGCGCCGGTCGACGTCGGCCGCGGACTCGGCCTCGGCGAGCATTGAAACGACTTCGGAGACGATTCGCCCCTGATTGTCTCGTACCTTCCAGATGGCCGCCGCGGTGACGAACCGAGCCAAAAGGTCGGCGATATATCCGACCAGGTTGGGATCGGCGACACCCAGTTCGGCGGCGAAGGTGTATTCGGTGAGCCCGCGAAACAACCGATGAAGCGGATGGGATTCGACGATTTCATGCGTCATGAAAGGGTGCTCCTCACCCAGTCGAGATCACGATCGGCGACGGGAGCGAGAAGCCGCGCTCCTAACCCGTCACGGCGATCTCTACTAGCAAATTCTACGCCGCGGATTGAAATCGATCAACCTGGGTTGACAAGAAGAAACGCGCGGTGCGATTCAGACCCGCAACTCCGACGATTCGAAGCCGCGGGTCGAGACGTCCTAAATAAATATATATTTAATCATATTATAATTTTGATTATACTTTCGTAACCTTATTTATTGCTTTAAAAGGCCGAAACGGTTCGGCGTGGGCTCGGTACGGGGTTTTTCGCATGATTCCGGCCTTGCACGTCGCGCACGCCTTTCCTACGATGGCTTGGTTACGCACGGCCAGGATCAACCGTCGCCCCGAGGGAACCATTCCCGATCGATCAACCGGTCGGGCACGACACACATGCCCTATCATCCCGCCAACCCCCTTATCGTCCAGGGGGATAGGACGATTTTGCTCGAAGTCGATAATCCCCGCTTCGAAGAGGCGCGAGACGCGATCGCGCCTTTCGCCGAACTCGAAAAAAGCCCGGAACACATACACACATATAGGCTTACTCCTCTTTCGTTGTGGAACGCCGCGGCGGCGGGGATGATCGCCGAAGAGATGATCGCGGCGCTCGATCGGTTCAGTAAATTTCCGATCCCGGCGAATCTGGCGCCCGATTTGTTGGATCTGGTGGGGCGGTACGGGCGCGTGCGGCTGAGACGCGTCGACGGCGTATTGCGGCTGACGTGCGACGATCGCGCGCTGCTTGAAGAATTGGGTCGAAACAAGCGGGTACGCGAGTATCTGGGAAAGCGCGTCGAGGCCGATTCGTATGAGGTCGACGACGCGTATCGCGGCGTCCTCAAGCAGGCGTTGATCGCGGTCGGCTATCCCGCCGAGGATTTGGCGGGATACACCCCCGGGGCGCGGCTCGAGGTGGCGCTGCGTGAGACGGCGCGGTCGGGCGTCCCGTTTCGAGTCCGCGATTATCAACGGATGGCGTTCGAGGCGTTTCACAACAACGGCGACGCTCGCGGCGGGTCCGGGGTGATCGTCCTTCCCTGCGGCGCGGGAAAGACGATCGTCGGCATCGCGGCGCTCGCGGCGATCGGCCGAAAAACACTGATCCTCACCACCAGCACCACCGCCGTCGAGCAGTGGAAACGCGAGATTCTTGATAAAACCGACATCCCCGAAGACCAGGTGGCGCTTTATACCGGCGATTCCAAGGCGATCGCTCCGATCACGCTCGCGACCTACCAGATCGTCACGTATCGACCCGATCGCGCATCGGAGTTTCCACATTTTCATATATTTAATGAGCAGGATTGGGGGCTTATTATCTATGACGAAGTGCATTTGCTTCCCGCCCCCGTCTTTCGCGCCACCGCGGATATCCAGGCGCGGCGTCGGCTGGGTTTGACGGCCACTCTGGTGCGCGAGGACGGTCGCGAGGAAGACGTCTTCAGTCTGATCGGGCCCAAGAAGTTTGACGTTCCCTGGCGGGTTCTTGAACAAAAGGGGTGGATCGCCGAGGCGCGGTGTCACGAGGTGCGGCTTGCGCTCCCCGAGCCGATCCGCATGGAATATGCGCTCGCCGATTGGCGCGATAAATTCCGGGTCGCGAGCGAGAACGAGACGAAGGAGGATCTCGTCGCGATTCTCCTCGATCGGTTCACCGGCCCCGACGATCGCGTGTTGATCATCGGTCAATATCTGAAACAACTCAAACGAATCAGCGAGCGTTTTTGTGTTCCCTTGATTACGGGGCAAACGTCCAATCCCGAACGCGAGACGCTGTACCGGCGGTTTCGCGAGGGGGAGATTCGCCGCCTCGTCCTCTCGAAAGTGGGCAACTTCGCGATCGATTTGCCCGATGCGAACGTCATGATCCAGATCTCGGGAACCTTCGGCAGTCGTCAAGAAGAGGCGCAACGGCTGGGACGCATCTTGCGACCGAAGGTTCGGAGCGGCGATCCCGCGCTCTTCTTCACGCTCGTCAGTCGCGACACCCGCGAGATGGATTTCGCCCTCCATCGCCAGCTTTTCCTCACCGAACAAGGATATACTTAT
>JAKBCQ010000657.1 GCA_021807585.1 Planctomycetota bacterium
AACCCAGTGTGTCAGCGCGAGCGTCAGGAAAAAATCGACCCAGATCGGATCGAACGCCTCGGTCCAAATCCAGCGACCGACAATCGCCAAATTCACCGCGAGGGCGAACGTCGTCGCCAGGATCAGGCTGAAAACTTCCTGCCCGGCCTGGATTTGAGGCAACCCCGGCCAACACCTCAATACCGCGATCCCCAGTCGCTTGGGCATCGGAGTGACTCCTTTCGGCTCGCTCGGTCGATCGTCCTGATCAATCCTTATCGTAACCCCAACTCCTCAACCGATCAAGCAGATCGGAAGCGAGTTCGACGGATTCCTCAAACGCGAGCCGACGATCTCGCAATCAGAACCCGCTCCAAAACCGCGATCATCCTCGCCTCGCGAGCGCGCACAACGCTTAAGCAAGCCTTCACACCGGCTCGATTCCCCCGCCGCCGATGCGATACGGAAGGATTTCGTCGCCGCAAGCCGACCCGCGATGCTTCACCACCACCAGCGATCGACCCAACCCCCCGCCGTCCCGCGTCCGTCCCATCAAAATCACCGTGTTCGCGTTCGAGAACACGTCTCCGTCCCCAAGCGGCTTGGCGATCAGATCGTCGAGCATCACTTCAGGCGTTGTATACAAGTACAAACAACTGATGTCAGAATGTTCGTATGGAGACGCCGTGACGCGCGGCTCGTTCTCGCGGTAACGCTCGCGGAAAACCTCGCGCGCCGCCCAATCGTGTTCTTGTTGTATCACATGATGATACAAGTATTCGAAGAAATCAAATTGGATCGAATCGCCGAAGCGGGAGGTCGGCTCGACTCCATCGAAGACGACGCGGCGCGATCCCCGGACGAAATTCGCGTAAAAAAAAGCCGCCGCGGATCGAGACACCCGCGCCGTATCGGATCGCCACGCGTCCCACGCCTCGGGGTCGAGATCCCCCCGAGTAACCCGCCTGGCCGCCTTGGCGAACGGTCGGAAGCAATCTCCCAGGTCGCCGTTGAACTCCCAAACACGATCGCTTTCGAGCCGGTCGGTCGCCTGAAACTCGGCGAGCTTCCAGCCGAATTGACGTTGCGCGTAAGCGGCGTGATTTTGCGAATCGCCTCGGCTCGTCAGGTCGCAAATCAAGCCCCCTCGGCCGTCTTCGGCGAGGCCTCGATGCGCCCACCGCAACCCAAGCTGGGTTTTACCGACCCCAGTCGCTCCCGCGATCACGGTTAATGCGCCCGGCGTCAGCCCGCCGTTCAATAAGCGATCGATCGCCTCAATCCCAAACGATTTACGTTTCATGGTCGCATTCATCAATCGGGTGATCGGCGCAATCGTCATGTCCCGTTAAATCGTCGAATTCGGATCAAGCCCGAAAGCCGGGAACGCCGAAATAAGCCAGGTGAAGACGACGCGATCGCTTCGGCGCGATCAACCCTCGATCAACTTGCGTCGTACTTCAAGTCCGTTCGTCATCCCGTTTCGGGCTTTCGACGAATCACAAGAATTTAGGCGAAGGAACGTCAACGTGACAGCTCAAATTCCAACGAATCGCACGAGCAAACGACGCGGTCGGTGGACGTACGCCGCCGCGACGGCTTCGCTCCTCCTCGCCGCGTCGGCTCGCGGACAAGAGCCCCTTCCGCTCGACGTCCCCGCTCGCTTCGACGAAACCCGCTCGACGCGATCACTTCCCCCTCCAATACGATCGCTTACCCCCTCGGTTCGCATTCCAACCAAACCGACCGGAAAAGCGACGAAATCCGCGCCCAAATCCGCCGCGACGAAAAAGGCGGCTTCTTCGCCATATCGTTCCGACGACCTTCGGCTCGTGAACCGGCAAATCGTCGAGCCCGAGCCTCTTCCCAAAGCACCCGACGACGATCCCTCCCAGACGAAAAACGCCGACGGAGAAGCCAAAGATCTTCATCAAAAACAACCAAATCCTATTATCTATATTCCTAGACGCGATTCGACCGGGCTTTATCCCGAGCGTCCGCCGGGTCCGTCGATTCCGCGCACGCTTCCCGAGATCGTCCGCCAGACCGACGGGCTGATCGAACGGTTTCACGAGCCCGAGGCCGAGCTCGACGCCGTCATCGGCCAGGCCAAGCTCCTGGAAACGAGGAGCCCGATCGGCACGGTCGTCGTCGGCAACCCCAATATCGCCGACGTCCGTCTCGTCGATCCCGAATCCGAAGAGCCAAAACTCTTGAACATCTTTGGAAAATCTTTCGGTACGACTTCGCTCACAATGTGGGACAAGGACGATCGACCGATCACGTTCCTCTTGCGCGTGTCGATCGACACCAAAGATCTTTCGCGCCGCATCGAGCAGATATTCCCGGGCGCCGACGTGCGCATCTCGCAGATCGGCGGCCAGTTCATCCTCGACGGCCAGGTGCCCGACTCGAAAACAATGTCCGAGGTGCGTCAATTAATTATGCGTGAATTCGGCCTCGCGTCGTCGACCGGGTCGATCACCGCGGGCGCCGGTCCCGCGGGAGGCGCGGGCGGAGGCGGCGGAGGAATGGCCGGAGGCGGCATGATGGGAGGCGCGGGGGGAATGATGAGCGCCTCCGCGGTCAACGCGGCGCAGATGTTCCCCGAATTCATCATCAATCGCATACATATTCCAGGGCCAAGGCAAGTGATGCTCAAGGTGAAGATCGCCGAGCTCAACAGGACCGCGCTGCGTCAGATCGGCGTCAGTTGGCTTGATACGCGCAATCAAGCGATGCTGGGTTCGGCGATCGGCGGGCCCAACGGCGGATCGGTTGGCGTTACCAACAACAACGGACCGATCCAATCGGCGATCGTCGCTCGCAGCCCGAACAACCCCCTCGGAGTCGGCTATACGTCGAGCTTCGGCGCCAGCGGAAACTTTTCGTCGGGCTCGGCGCAGCTCTTCGGAGTGTTCAACGCGGGCATGTTCTCGCTCTTTCTCAACGCACTCCGATCGAATCAACTCGCAAAACTCCTCGCCGAGCCCAACCTGATGGCGCTCGACGGGCAACCCGCTCAGTTCCTCGCGGGGGGGCAGTTCCCCTACCCCGTCCCGCAAAGCTCGTCGATTCCCGGTGGAACCGCGGTCGTTACCGTCCAGTTCGCGTCGTTCGGAGCGATCCTCCAGTTCCTTCCCCAAATTCTTCCCAACGACGTCATCCAACTCGACGTCCAACCCGTGTTCAGCCAGCTCAACTTCGCCGGCGGAACGACGGTG
>JAKBCQ010000658.1 GCA_021807585.1 Planctomycetota bacterium
TGAACGCGATGCGGGTTGCGGGCGAGGGGTTTGATTCGTCCGGGTTGGCGATTCTTCCTTGTGGATCGGAGCGACACTCAATGACGATCATCTGACCCATCGCGACGATTCGACCGTCGGCGACGACGCGGGCGATCAAGCGCGAGCTCGAACCTTTTCGATCGGTGCAGTGGAGCCGATGGGGGTGTAATGAGAACGCTCCTTGAACGATCGCATCGGCGAGCGGGAAGGACCCGCGACGCTCGTCTCCGCGATCGAGGTCGATGCGCCACGCGTCGTAATTCGACCCGTCGATACGGCGGCGATCGATCGCGACCAAGACGACGATCTCATCGGCGGTCGTCGCGGTTCGCGCCGCTATCAGTTCGTCTCCTTCGATTTTCAAGACGCCGCACCAGACGGCTTGATCGTTCATCAGCAATTTAAAATCGATCATGATCATTCTTTGATAAAAGAGGACTCGACTCGAGATCGGTTTGGTCGACCGATTGAGAGCAGACTGAGCAGCGGGGGTTGGCTCGAGTGTCGACGGGTACGGCGTTCCAGGCTTTGATCGACCAGGCGGCGATATCGCGTAGCGGTAGGAACCAGGCTGAGGGCTCTTGCGCGATCGAAACGAGAGTTGGATTGTTGGCGCCGCGATCGGCGTGGAGCCGAGCGACGACGAGATCGGCCGCGAAAGTGGCGGCGGCGACGACGGCGCGGAGGTCGGCGAAACGCCAGGGCGAGTCGGATCGAATCGGCGAACGGAATGCGTAGGAGGGGTTTGATCCGTATCGCAAGGGGTCGATTTCGACTCCGTATCGTCCGAGCGATTCGGCGGAGCAGCCGTAGCACGGGGTGTTCCGGTTGACGTCGGAAACGATCGTCTCGACGCCCCAGCCGTCGCCGTGAACACCGAGAAAGATCGCGGGATTGGCGCGTTCGCGAGCGATTGAATCGATCATATGTTTGAGCGATTCGTCGTCGATCGCGACGAGGGTGATTGTGGAGCGTTCGATCTCGAATCGGAGTCGGTCTCGATGATGACGGAAGCAAAACGTTCGCGGGTGGATCGCGGTATTGGGGAAGCGATCCGCGACGAATTGCGCGACGATTGCCGTTTTTTCGCGGCCGATGTCTTCGATCGTGCCGAGATGTCGTCGGACGTTATCGGACGAGAGGGTTTCGCGATCGGCGACGACGATCGAGCCGATCCCGGCGCCCGCGAGGATCCACGCGGCGACCGAGCCGACTCCGCCGCACCCGAGGATGAGGACGGTAACGTCTTGGAGGGGGATCGTTTCGCGGCCGGCGAGTTCGATGCGGGGATCGTTGAGCGAGGATAAGTCGATCGGCGGTTTGGAGTCGAGCGAGAACATGATCATTCTCCGTGATGAGTCAATCGATCGTCATGATTTCGAAGGCGTCGGGTACGGGCCAATCGCCGATTTCGCGCCACGCGAGAAACGCGAGGAGCCAACGTTGCGCGGCGCGGATCGCGGTCGCGGCGGTGTGGACGTGGGGTTTCCAGCGTCTTCGGGGATCGACGAAGCGACCGCCGATCCAGCAAATAACGGCGTAATCATTCTTGCGTTCGAGAATATGGGGACAATTGCGGGGTATGTTTACGCCGATGCGAACGACGGGTGGATCGGCGGGGTAGGTGAGGGGGTAAACGACGGCGATCGGCGCGTTTTGACCTTCGACCGGGGCGTCTCCCGACCAAGCGGGGAGGTTCTCGAGTGTGAGGATGAGCCGGAATCGATCGGGGTAGTCGCGCGCGACGATCGCGGATTCGACGACGATCCGTCTCATGAGCGCGGGATCGATTTGTGTGTTTTTATTCATCATGGAATCCTTTGATTGAGAGGCGGGATTTAGGATTGAGAGCGCCGGGTACGATCGAAGAGGAACGGGAGGTTGAGCGCGATCATGAGCGATGCGAAGGAGATCAGTCCGAGCGTCGCGGCGATGCCGACGTGGAGGAGGATCGCGGCGACGGCGCAGGGTTTGCGGAATCGCGGGAGGATCGCGAAGAGGAACCCGAGTTCGACGATCAACGTCGACCATCCGGCGATTCGCGCGATCGAGGGATGGAACGCGAGGAATCCATAATCGACGGGAACGAGGCGCAAGGCGTGAAAATCGTCTCGCATCAGCGAACGAAAGATCGTTTCTCCGTTCCACCATTGATCGCCGCACGCTTTTTTGAATCCTGAAGATACATAAATTATTATCATCTGAGATAAATGAACTCGCATGGCGAGCCGTGCGGCGGACGACGGTTCGACCGAGGCGGATCGGGATGCGAGATCGATCGAATACGCCGCCGATGTTGGAAAGAAGACGAGGTAAAAGAGATAAACGTCGGCGATTTGATCGACCCCGTAGACCGAGAGGAGGTTTGAGCCGAACAAGAGAATGTGAGTCGTCCAGGCGACGAGGCAAGCGATTCGGGTATGAAAACCGATGATCACGCCGGTCAATGCCGCGCAGTAAATCTGAAAGACGATTTCGGGATCGACGGGAAACGGAGCGTCGGCGAGGTTGAGAATGCGATGCGGGATCGCCGATTTCAAGAAATTCCAGGAGACGATCCCGTGTCGACCGTAGACGACGTCGACCGCGGGGGCGATCGCGATCGCCTGGACGAGCAAAACCGAAGCGAGTCCGATCCGGAGAATCGCGAGCGGTCGCGTATCGGATTTCGCATCGATCCAAGAGATTAAGGCTGTGGATTTATGCAACAGACGGCGGATCGCGACGTTCATCGGAGACCTCCTGATTGAGCGATTGAGGACGGATCGGGTCGTTCGGTTTCGAGTGTGTTCGCGTCAAAAACGAGATGATCGATCGAGATCCAGCGTGATCTCGCGCCTTGGTGATATTCCGCCATTGTTGGAATCGATTGATATTCAACGTCGATTTGGCAACGCGAGAACCGGGGGTTTCGATCGAGGAGATATTCGGCCCAGCTTGCGGCGTACCGAACTTTATCGACGATCTCGGGTCTATTGTAATAATCGACGATTGTTCCGAAGCGGATTTTGATCTCCGAAGCTCCGAATCGATCGGTGGAATCGTATTTGAAGTCGACGACCTGGAATCGTTCGTTTTGATTGCCGAATTCGCATCGAGCGCGGACGTGGGTCGAGACCTGGGGGGCGAAGTATCCGTACGACCGTCCCGCTCCGGTCGCCCCCGAGTATGCCTTGAAGAAC
>JAKBCQ010000659.1 GCA_021807585.1 Planctomycetota bacterium
ATTCTGGAGCGCCGACGATTTCGATGATCCCAATTTCGGATTAAAAAACGGTGAAATCCCGAAAATTCTCATCGCCGGAGGGGGAGACGGAGCGCTCCAGGATTATATCCGGATCACGACGAATCGTACGATGGCGAAGGCGCCGTGGGATATTCTTAAAGCTCTGAATTTGGATTCTAAATTGTTGATGGAACTGAGGAAAATCGAGGATCAAGCTCAAAAGCAATTCGTCTTGAATCCCAACATTCCAAATCCACCGATCGATAATCACCCCGACCACAATTTAAATTTATGGATTCATGAAAGATATATCGAGATTATTCATAATAATAATATCGTTAACGTTAAACGGGCCGTTCTCAATCGAATCGTTCGAGCCGATCTTCCCGAACTTAAACTTGTTCATTGGTGTAATCACTTTGATCATTGTTATCCGCTGAATCGATTCTTGGTTCTCTTGATCTCCGAATATATCAAAACATATAGAAATATAGATACTATTCAGAATCAAACAGCGATACGATGGATCGAGTGCGACGGGGGGAATCACGGAGCGGGGTTGCCTTCCAACACCTCTAGGGAGCGGAGAGCGTCCGCGTGTCACGGTAAGGATCATAAAGTATCATTTGTTCGTGCGTCTGGGTGCGCCTTGAATCATCTCGATTGGGCGGACAAGAATTCGATTCCGGATGAAACGTTCAATGTTCTGATTATCCGGTATGGGATCTCTCCGCCGTCGATTTTAATCCCAGAGCCGCCAATCCCCAAACCGCCTCCGATCCGTGAGTTATTGCCCGGTTTGGCGATTGTATGACTCGTCGATATTCATTGAGGGATGTCGGTGATGATCAAATGTGTTTCTATGATTGAGGGTATCCTTGGAATCTCTCAGCGCAGGACCGAGTCGATGAGATTCATGGAACCCGAATCGTTCGAGGTTTTTCAATGATCGACCCCGAACCGATGAGGTTGGCGTTGCGTCTGGCGGAAGAAGCGATGAAAATGGGCGAAGTTCCCGTCGGCGCGGTCGTCGTTCGCGGCGCAAGCGTCGTCGCCCAGGCGTACAATCTGCGCGAGACTCTCGAAGACCCGACGGCGCACGCCGAGCGGATCGCGCTGACTCTCGCGGGCCGGGCGCTCGGGACGTGGCGGCTCGACGATTGCACGCTTTATGTCACGCTTGAGCCGTGCGTGATGTGCGCCGGGGCGATCGTGCTAAGTCGTGTGAAAAAGCTCGTTTACGGAGCGATCGACCCCAAGGCGGGAGGCTGCGAAAGCCTCTACCGGATCGTTTCCGACACGCGACTGAATCATCGACCCGAGGTCGAAGCGGGCGTTTTGGCCGACGAATGCGGGGCGATTTTAAAATCGTTCTTTCAGGCGCGGCGGAATCGACCAAAATCGGTTATACTTGGTCCGTTCGAGGAGGGGTGCCTGAGTGGTTGAAAGGGCCGGTCTCGAAAACCGGTGTACCGCTTCGCGGTACCGTGGGTTCGAATCCCACCTCCTCCGTTTTTTCTGGTCAAAATCGATCGATATTATCAAGTGTCGATTGAGTGAACGAGTGATCCCGCATCGCGACTCGACTTCGATCATGAATAGAATCGGACAGACCGATTGATATCGCATCGCCTACGATGATTCTTCATGTTTTGGATCGATCTCTTTGAATTCATCATGATCAATTGAGAGGAGGTTTTTCAATACGACGCGATTCATTTGGCTCGGTATATATGGATTGGGATTCGGCGCGTTTTTCAGAAGCCGACTCTCACCGTCTGTTGCGCTTCGGGAGTGCTCTTAAACGGAGAGAACTTGTCGACTAGAGAAACCTCTCGCCTATCGCCGGGTCTTAAAGTGAAGGATGGGACACGGATTGGTCCACTTAGTCCCAAAAACCTTGAAGATCTCGGACTCGCTGATCTACGAAGAAAGCTGATCGAACACTGCGGTCGCCAAGTGAATTTCATGCTGTTCGATACAATCGAGGCGGCGCTAAAATGACCCTCGATTTGGGTTCCATGAACATGAGGAGCCGACCCAAATGCTCATCGAAGCTCTCTTTGGCTGGAAAACGGACGAACTAGACGCCGCGCGTGATCTTATCGAAAAACGTTTCGGGCTCGTGTTGGAACGACGAAACAGCGCCTATCGAGGGGGAGATTATTATCAGAAATCACTCGAAAACGGCGTTGAGATCCTGCTCCAACGGAACAACGACAACGACGGCGAGGAGGGTTGTTGGGATGATGAAGATTACAAAGATCTCCCTGTTCTATTGCGTCTCTCTTCTCATGAACAAAATAATGAATGTATCAACCACCAGGCTTTAACCGATGCGGGTTTCGTCTTTCTAGAACGCGATTCGAATATTCCGGCCGAAAAAAACTCTCGGCGTTCTCCCTCGTCGGCGACGACCACTTAGCGTCAATCCGGAAAAAATCCTACATATTTAGAGATGTTTGAGAATGAACCTCCAATCGGGATGTTCGACCTCACAAAAAAACATCAAATCACAATATAATTTATGTATAGAATTAATATGGATGATCCTCGGGAGTTGATAATCCGCGTGATCGAGCCCGGATCGACATGAAGACGGATTCCGGATAGCCTTTAACGGCGTTTCGGAGTTTCGACCGGTACGAAACGCATTGAAATCCATCTGCTTATACAACTACGAAAGGAATCCAATGCCGTTAGCCGACGCGCCCTCCGCCGCTTTTTTCGAGTCGAATCGCCGCCGCCTCGCCGAGGCGATGAAGCCCAAAAGCCTCGCCGTCGTGAACAACAACGACGTTTTCCCCACCAACGCCGACGGCTCGATGTCGCTTCATCCGAGCGCCGATTTGTATTATTTGACCGGAATCGATCAGGAGGAGTCGATCCTCGTTTTCTTCCCCGACGCGTTCGAGGAAAAGAATCGCGCGATCCTCTTCCTCCGCGAAACCTCTGAACTGATCCAAACGTGGGAGGGCGAAAAACTGACGAAGGCCGACGCCGAGCGGATTTCGGGCGTCAAACGCGTCGAATGGCTCGGCGAGTTTTCCACGATCTTTCACGCTCTTATGTGCGAAGCGGATCATGTTTATTTAAATTCGAATGATCATCCGCGTGCGAAGGTCGTCGTCGAGACTCGCGAGGCTCGCTTCGTGCGCGATTGCCTCGAACGGTATCCGCTCCACGAATATCATCGACTGACG
>JAKBCQ010000660.1 GCA_021807585.1 Planctomycetota bacterium
CCACGGCGCTCGAATCATCGGGCCGGCGTTTGCGGGGCTCACGCTCGCGGTCATCAGCGAAGGCTGGTGTTTCTTCTTAAACGGAATCAGTTTTTTGGCGGTGATCGCCGGCCTCTTGCTCGTGCGCGTTCCTCCAAGCACACGGCAGAAGCTCGAAGGATCGGCTGCTTCACGGATCGTCGAGGGTTTTCGCTTCGTCGCCGCGACCGCTCCGATTCGTGTTTTGCTTATGCACTTGGGTCTTGTCAGCTTATTGGGCTTGCCGTATCTGGTTTTGATGCCGATCTTCGCCGATAAGATCCTTCATGGAGGAGCGCGTGGATACGGGCTTTTGATGGGCGCCTCGGGAGTGGGAGCGCTCGCGGGAGCGATTTTGCTGGCGAATCGATCGCGGATTCGAGGACTTGGCAATTGGATCGCGGTCGGCTCGATTTGCTACGCGATCGCGCTCATTCTCTTCGCGTTCTCGCGTTCGTTCGCACTTTCGGCGTTCTTGCTCGTGATCATCGGGTTGGCGATGATGCTCCAGATGGGAGGCTCGAACACGCTGATTCAGGCGATGATTCCCGATTCGCTGCGCGGTCGCGTGATGTCGGTATATTCCATGATGCTTATGGGTATGGCGCCGATTGGAGCGCTTTTAGCGGGGGGGCTCGAAGCTCGCTGGGGCGCTCCCGCAACCGTCGCCGCGGGGGGCTTCGCGTGCCTCCTGAGCGCGTGCGTTTATCAATTCGCACGGCCGTCGCTCCGTCCCGTCGCCAGAAAACTGATCGAAGAACAACTTCCCGAAGAGGCGATCCTCGGCGAAGCCGCCGGATAAATCGACGTTCGAGCGATCCGATCGACCTCGTCCGGCTTCCAAATGCTCAAACGACGTCCGGCGAACGTTTGACTTCACCCCCGATCCCTATCAGACTGATTCGGGTCGATCGAAAGACGATAACTTCAAGAGGCGAACAAATGATGCTTGGCATGGGCGATCGCATTCGGATCGAGTCGCCGCGGGTCGTCGCGGCCGCGGTTTGTCTCGCGTGTTGTTTTTTAGGGGGTCGGGTCGTGGCCCAAGACAAGGCGAAACGCGACGAGCCGAAAACGTATCGGCTTTGGGAGGGTGACGCTCCGGGCGCGCTCGGCAAAAACGCCGTCGACATCCCCACCGTGACGGTTTATTCGCCTCCCGCCGATAAGGCTTCGGGAAGCGCCGTCGTCGTTTGTCCGGGAGGGGGTTACGGAGGACTCGCCGATCACGAGGGAAAGCCCGTCGCCGAATGGCTCAATTCGATCGGCATCGTCGGGATCGTCCTTAAATATCGTCTTGGGCCTAAATATCATCATCCCGTTATGCTCAACGACGCCGCCCGCGCGATCCGATTCACTCGTGCTCACGCGAGCGAATGGAAGATCGACCCGCACAAGGTGGGGATCCTCGGTTTTTCGGCGGGAGGACACCTCGCCTCGACCGCCGCCACGCACTTCGACGCGGGCAAGGCCGATGCGACCGAAGCGATCGAAAAAGAGAGTTCCAGGCCCGATCTCGCGATCCTGATTTACCCCGTCGTCGCGATCGCGACCCCCTACGGCCACGCGGGATCGAAACGCAACCTGCTCGGCGACAACCCCCCTCAAGAACTGGTCGAAAGCCTGTCGAACGAACGTCAGGTGACGAAAGAGACCCCGCCGATGTTTCTCGTTCATACCGCCGACGACGCGGGCGTGCCCGTTGAAAACAGCCTGCTCCTCGCCGAATCGCTCCGCAAGGCGCGCGTCCCCGTCGAACTCCACGTGTTCGAACACGGACCGCACGGCTTCGGCATGGGAGGGAACGACCCCGTCCTCAAAACCTGGCCCGAACTCTGCTCCAAATGGCTCAAACGGAAAGGTTTTTATCAATAAGAGCGAATGCGCGTAGGAAGTGCGAATGTGCGTGAACATTCGCCGCTTTGTCAAATCCAATCATTCAAAACGGCGGTCGAGGCGCCTCTTCGTTCTCGACCGTCGTTTTTGTTCCGTGATCGCGTTTCGTAGAAGACGATTATCATCGATCAGCACACGCGTTGGCGTCGATTATTATCGATCGGCGGCGGGTTCAATCGCGACCGCGTGTCGAGCCGACAGTTCCCCCGCGAGCGGACCCGAATCGAACGAAACGACCAACGAAAGGTTATGCGAGGAAACGACGAGCGGCGCTCGGACCGAGGCCGGACAGAACGTCCCTCACGCGAACCCCGAATGCGTTTCGAAGAGGGAAACCCCGTCGCTCGTGGCGAGCGCCACCCGAGCCCTCGGACCTTCACCCGAAAGCGGACTCGAAGTCGACCCGCGATACACCGTGACGATCAAGAGACCGTCTCCCGTGTACATACGAGGTTCCACGCGAAGCTCTTCTCCCGGTTTACACGCGAACGCCGCGGGATGATCGGCGGATTCGAATTCGAGCGTCACCACTCCGATCGGATCGATCTCGACTTTTCCGTCTTTGGGTACATCGTACCAACGTTCGACGCCCTTGCGCCCGTTCTCAGAGAACACATACGACCACGCGATACCTCCCGCGGGATCGGCGAGCGTAAGCGTTAAATTTCCGACACGATACGAACCGACCGGAACCAGCGCCTCCGAACGATTCCCCGCAATCGCGACGATCGAGCCGTCTCGTCCGATCAACGTCGTTTCGATCGCGACCAATGGAAACTTCGTCGCGTCTTGTTTTACGGGTACGACGATCGCCGCTGTTCCCGTTCCCTCGAGCGGAGCGAGCGAAATTCCAACTCCATCGGTATCGGATCGAACGATATAACGATTTTGACGAATCGAAAGGATTGTTGTGAATAAGAATTGCTCGTCAATCGGGTTCCAGCCGCCGTCTCGGTCGAGGTCGATCCAAATCCGATCCTGGAGACCCGTTAAAAGGCCGTCGCCGTCGCCGTCCTGCCGCCGCGCCGCGAGCGATTTGCCGGCGATCTCGACGTTCCCCGCGAAATATCCCGTCGACGCGAATCCGAGAGTCCTCCCCGAGGCTCCGATCCGAAATTCAACTCCACGCGGAAATTGACGCACCTGACCGCCGTCGATCAATTCGACGCTCAACGAAAACCGCCAGGTTCGTTCGACCCCCGTCATCCGTTCGCGGTCCTCTATGATCCGATTGCGATTGATATCGACATATAAATCATACTGTTTAGGACCCGTTT
>JAKBCQ010000661.1 GCA_021807585.1 Planctomycetota bacterium
CCGTCGTCGTAAGTTCTTATGGACCAGGATCTTAATGGAAAAGCGCCGAGCGAAGCCAAGCGGAGTTTGGAAGGTTTACGCGGGTTGCATCGGCTTGGCTCGTTCGATCGTGAATATGTGAAGCAAAAAGCGCCGAACGAAGCCAAGCGGATTTTGGGGTGGTTGCGTAAAAGGAACCGTTCGATATCGATCGCCGGTTTCGGCGCGCATGTTGTTCGAGATCGTCGCGTTCGATCTGCGACCGGTCGGCGTCGTCGCGATTGCAACGAACGTTTCGGGGTGTTGCGGCTTCGCATTTCTGGTGCAATCCGGTGAGCCTGGCGTTTTATTTAGCGAACGTTTTTTGGGCGACTTTGGTAAGTTGAGTTTTGAATGACGAATCGGATTCCTCTCTCTAATATTAGATACGACGGAGCGAGCATTATATTCACAGAATTCCGGACGACTTTCGAAACATTTTAGCCCGTTGATTTGCGTAATAAAACTGGGTGGTTTATCGTCGACCGGCTTGATTGCGTGGGTTATTCCATGCCCGTCGATACTTGCGATAAGAAACGATGGGATCGAGATCATGTTCGATTCGTCGTTCCTGCCCCTCCGAGGCGATCCTTCGAGATTTCGCCGTCGACTCGAGCGTGCACGCGGCGAGCTTTTGACGTCGGATCGGCTCATGTCGGCATTTTTATTATATTCTATATATATTATAAATTATTCTAACTGATATTGGATCGTATTCGCCGTCGATCGGCGGGAACCGCGAATTTCTCGTTCGTATCACCTCATTGCGCGATTTGATTACCGGATCCTCGAAGCCCGGCAATCAATATACTTTAATACGTGCATAATTAATTGATTGAAGGGGAAGCATTTCGCGGGTCTCAATCCGTTCGGTCGCGGAATCGATCGTCGCAACGAACCTCGGATCGATCTTTGCGGTTTTCGCGCTTCGATTCTTCGGGTAAATCGATTCCACGCGGGAATCCTCCCGCTCCAATTCGGCCGAGTCTTGGGCGCCTTGGCTCGTCAAGGGATTCAGGCGTCGACGACATCTTGCGGACCTTCTCTTACTCGGGGTATCATGCGATTTTGCGAGAAATCCTTCGCCTTCGAGTTCCATTCCGGTTCCAAGGACGAAATGATGCGAATCTTCCGCCGATTCGGGTTCAATTCCGCGATCGCTTTCGTGGCGATCTTCTTCGCTTGTCCGCATTGTGTTCTCAATCAGGCTTCGGCCCAGATTCCAGACGATCAGCCTCCCGACGGTGAAATGCCTGGGGACGTCATTCCCGAAGTAGTATTAGAACTCGAAATGATTCCCGACGCCGATCGCCGCTGGATCGGCAAACATGTTATGCAGAGGTCAATATTTACCCAGTTAGTAAACGACGAAGACATTTCTGATCCACTGGGACTGGTATTTCTCGTTGAAGCCGTCGAAGGACCGTGGCTTCGGCTCAAGTATTCGTCGCTCGAAGGATGGGCGTTGCACACCGAGATCGTCGACGTCGAAAACGCGATTGATTTTTTCTCGGATCGGATTCAAGACGACCCCGGCGACGCGTCGGCGTATCATCTTCGAGGAATGGCCTGGAAAAATGTGAAAAGGGATTTCCAACGTGCTCTGGAGGATTTTACCGAGGAGATTCGCTTAAACCCCGAAGGATCGGGATTCATCGATCGAGGATGTGTTCTGTGTCTTATCAATGAATACGACAAGGCGATTGAAGATTTTAACAAAGCGATTCAACTCGATCCCGATAATTCATGGGCTTATATTTGCAGAGCCGACGCTTATTCGGGCAAGAAGGATTATGATTCGGCGATCGCCGACCGTAACGATGCGATCAGGATCGACCCCACCAATGCGACAACATATAAAGATAGGGGTGACGCTTGGAAAAATAAAAATGAGTTCGACAAGGCGATCGCCGATTACGACGAGGCGATCAAGCTTGAACCCGACAATCATCAATTTTTTGTGAGCCGAGCGCTCGCGAAAGCCGGTAAACAGGATTACGAAAAAACAATCATTGATTTTAATGAGGCGATAAGGCTTTCACCGAACGACTCGTTTTACCACGGCTTTCGCGGATGTTACTTGCATATATTGAAGCGCGACGAAGAGGCGCTCGCGGATTACGCACGGTCGATCGAGCTCGACTCCTCCAACGCCGTGGCCTTCTATCTTCGAGGAATCTTGCTGAGGGATCGGCAAGATTATCAACCGGCGCTCGTTGATTTCAGCGAGGCGATTCGATTAAACGCCGATGATCCGGCTTACCACTTTAACCGAGGGTATTGTCATTTACTCATCGAGGATTACAAAAAGGCGATCGCCGATTTCAACGAGGCGATCGAACGGAATCCGGAGAATCCCGAATATCTCAGATTTCGCGGTCAATCCAGGTTTCTTCTCAAAGAATATGATCAAGCGATCGCCGACATCGACGCTTCGATCAAACTCGACCCGAACATCGACTGGGCGTATAGGACCCGCGGCGAAGCCTGGCGATCGAAAAAGGCTTTCGACAAGGCGCTCGCCGACTTCAACGAGGCGATCAAATTGAATTCCCATGATCCATCGAATTTCACCGAACGAGGGATATTGTGGATTGAACGTAACGATTTTGTTAAAGCCCTCGCCGATTTCAACGAGGCGATTCGGATCGGTTCCAGGTTTAGTAGGGCTTATTTCGGCAGAGCGATGACCTGGGCTCATATGCGTGAATACGATAAAGCGATCGTCGATTACGACGAGGCGATCCGGCTCGATCCCAAGCAATACTATTCCTACTCGAATCGCGGAATTGTTTGGACAAACAAACATGAATACGATAAAGCGATCGCCGATTATGACGCGGCGATCCGCATCGATCCTCGAAATGCTACGGCGTATTATAATCGAGGAAACGTTTGGTACGACAAAAAAGAATTCGATAAGGCGATCGTCGATTATAACAAGGCGATGAGCCTTGAAGCCAATTTCGTTATTTGCTTCATCGCTCGTGGAAATTGTTATTCGAGCAAGAAAGAATTCGATAAAGCGATCGCCGATTATGACGCGGCGATCCGCCTCGATCCCAAGTCGGTTTCGGCGCATGATGCTCGTTGCCTTCTCGGCTTGATCCTCCGCGGAAAATATTTCTCGGTCGCATCGGCGAAATCGGCATTCGATCTCGAAGAAGGTCGC
>JAKBCQ010000662.1 GCA_021807585.1 Planctomycetota bacterium
GATCGCGCGTTTTGATCAGCAGATCGTCGAAGTCGATCCGGCTTTCGGATCGCTTGGATCGATCGTGCTCGGCGATCGCGGCGCACGCCAATCGAGCCAGCCGCAGCGACCGATCGATCGATCGAGCTGTCATCATGTCGTCATATACAAAGATATTTATAAAATCATCGGCGGCCTCGCGGGTTTCGGCAAATGAGCTCTTGACGTCGGCGTAAGCCGTTTGCGAAGACCAATATTCGGCTCTCGTTCCCGAAAGTGAAAGCGACGATCTTAAACGATTCAACGCGTCGATCGATTCTTGGGGATTCGTCGCGACCGCGAAATCGTCGATTCGATCGAACAATTCTTCGATTTTAATTTTGAATTTTTCTTGTCGACAATCGCCCGCGATCAATCGATCGCGACATTTGACAAGCGTTTGGTTGAGCGAAGCCGCGACTCGCGGGACGATCGTCTCGTCGCGGTATCCCTTCCAGATCGCCAGGATCTCGTCGGGAGATCGGTTCGCGGTCCGTGCGGGATCGTCGATCGTTCGTTTTCCGATCACGTATTCGATCGCCTCGCGGGTCGCGTCGAGCCCCCACGCGACCGCGAGCGCGTGCAGGTCGTCGTCGCGGTCGGCGAGCCGCCTGCCGAGATATTTATCGACCGATCGCTTCAGCAACGTCGGCGCGACCGCGACGTCCAAGAGCTCGAACTCGGGGTCGATTCCGCACCGGAGCGCATACCGACGCAACAACCTCGAACAAAACGAATGAATCGTACCGATCGGCGCGGCCTCGAGCCCGCGACCGACATCGCGCCAAAATATTATTTCTTGTTCGTTTGTTTCAGCAATCATTCGTGCACGGCAAGTACGGCGCACCCGGTCGCGCAGCTCGCGCGCCGCCTTCTCGGTGAACGTCATCGCCACGAGCTCGGCGAGCGCGTGTCCCGGTCTCGCCTCAAGCTGTGCCAAAAAACGTTCGGCGAGGACGCGCGTCTTACCGCACCCCGCTCCCGCCGAAAGCGCCAGCCCCCGATCGGTCCGCGCGATCGCCGCGGCCTGCGTCGCGGTCAGTTCGGCCATCGTCTCATCCTTTAAATATTTATCATAATAGTATCATTCTAATTATTCAGCCGGGGCGCCTCGTCCCAGATCTTCCCCGACCGTCGCGCCCGCGCGATCCCGCACGACAAGCGAAACGAACAATAACTTGTGCAATCGTCGTCTCTCGATCTGACCGGAAATCGGCCTTTCCGCAGACTCTCGACCAGATCGAGAACGTATTCCTCAAACGCGGCGCGATACGTCGGCCAATCGAGCGGCCGATCGCGTTTCCCCCCGCGACCGTCGTCGGCGAACTTGACGAGTTTGCCGTAACCCTTCTTCTCGAGAATCCAGTAGCCGAAATCGATCGGCGTCGGTTCGATCCCGCCGCGATCGGGCTGTTGTTTGATGAAGTTTTCATACGCCATCGCGTACAGCGGCGGCTGGATCGCCAAACCTTTGAGTAATTCGTCTTGGCTTTTCCCTTTTCGTGTTTTGTAATCGATCACGCGGTATCGAATCGTATCTTCGGTTTCCTCGACGTCGATCCGATCGATTCGTCCCCTGATCCGCGCCGATCGTTCCCCCGAGCCGAGAATCAGCGGAGGATGTTCGTCGTCGCCGCCGAAATCCCATTCGAGTTCGCGCGGCAGCGCGCCGTCGTTCCATTTTTTCGCGTAATCGAGGCACTGACCGCGATACGCGACGCCGAAATTCCTCGTCCGATCCTCGTCGATCGCGGCGATCTCGGCGGCGATCGGACCCGCGGGAGGCGGGGCCTCGTCGCGAAGCTGATCGAGCGCGGGCTCGATCGTCAATTCGACGCGCTCGGCGAGCGTCGCTTTGTCAGAGACATGAAGATCAATCAACTTATTATGAACAATCTCGAGAAATCGATGGAGCGAACCGCCGCGTCCGCGCGCGTCGACTTCAAGCTCCCCCCGATCGACGACCTCGTCGATCCCGAGCGCCTCCTTGAGGAATGTCAGGAACGGGCAGAGAGCGTACGTTTCCAGTCGCCCCGCGCTGAACGACGCGTTCGAATCGTACCGCCCCCGAATCCGTTCGATCGCGCGGCGATCACGCAAAACGCCGTCGTAACGTCCGAATCGACCGCCTCGTCGATCCCGCGCATGACCGACCAAAAAAGCGAACGCCGATCCCGTCAAAATCGCTCGATGTTCCGGTATCTTCACCAATTGATTCAAGATCGACGTGTCGCCGTCGATCGCGGCTCGTGCGATCGCCAGCGCGCGAACCTCGGCGGGCGCCGCCGCGAGCTCGACGGGAGGGATCGCGTTCAGCCGAACGACGGGCGCCGCGAACCGAGGCTCAGCCGACTCGGTGAACGTTCGCCGCACGTCGTCCAAAAAACCCGCGGTCAACATCGCGCGACCCGATTCGTCGGTCGTCGGATAAACAAACGTTGCCGATCGATTCGCCGACCCGATCAACCGCAAAAACCGATACGTCTCACGCGCGTAAGGCTCGTTCCGCATCCTCAAACGCGCAGTATAAGGTTCGCTCGCGCTTTCATCTTCCGCGTCGCCTTCATTCGCCGGCGAATCGTCCTCGTCCGACAGGTCCGGGACGTCCCCCCCGGCGATGGTGGATTGATCGAACGAATCGGAATCGTTTACTTCTAAGATATCGGGGGGCGTATCGATCACGCTCGAAAGCATCGCCTCGACCGCGGACCGCTCGGGGAACGTCCCCTCGGCTAGATCGACGATCAACACATGATCGGCGCACACCCCCGCGGCTTCGTCGATCGTCGCCGTCGCGACTCCGCGGCTGTAATCGACGGGATCGGCGAATTCGATCTCGCGCGCCGAAGCGACGACGCGACGCACAAAGGCCTCCCACGGCCACGCAAGGTCGCCGTGATCGAGCGAGTCGAGAATCTCCCCCTCGTCTTCTAGACCCTGAAACAAATGCTCAAGTGCAGAGATATTGTTAAGGTGATCGCCGACGGCGCTTTGTCGCGAATCGATCGCTCCGGCGCTTTGTTGCGAATCGGCTCCGACGACTCGAAGTTCCGCGTCAAAGCCGAGCACGCGCGTGAGGTTTCGAATTTGCTCGATGCGTTGCCGCCACGTTCGGGGCTCGATGAGTGGAGCGATCGTCGCCTCGATACGTTCGATGACGACCGCGGCCGC
>JAKBCQ010000663.1 GCA_021807585.1 Planctomycetota bacterium
TCAAAGCCTTCCCTCGGAACGCCGAGCCCGATCACCCCCGCGTCCTCGGGCTTAACTCCGTGCTTAATCTTCTCGGCGGCCTTGGCGTAAGCGTGCGCCTTGGCGTTGCGTTCGGTCGGGTCGAATCGGATCGGAGCGACTCGAATCCAAAACAACGCCGTGCGCCGACAAACCTCAATCCAACATTCTGTATTGATATCAAAATGAGCAAGAACATCGGCGGGGTCGATCCTCGGAGCTTCGCCTTCGTTCCAGCCGAACGCTCGACGATCGCGGAGCGCGGCGAGCGTCGCCTGCGCAAGCCTTGAATAACCGACGACGTTGGGATGTTGACCGTCATGAAACAAATGATCATCCAATATTCCATGCGGTGCGATCGCCTCGAACTCGGCTTGCCCGTCGATTAAGAGAACATGATGTTTTTTAGCGACGTCGCGATACGCGTTTTGAAAATCGGTCGTGGCTCGGAGGATCTGGCCGTCGTCGTTTCGCGCCGCGATATATTCGCGCCGCGCCGCGGTGTAATTGTTCTTCAGTTCATACATCTTGGCCGATCGATAATGCGCCTCGGCGAACGTAGGCTGCTTATCTAATATGAGTTGATAGAGTTTGATTGCACGATCAGGGTCTGATTCGGCGGCCCGCGCCGCTTTAAGAGCGGTCTCGAGCTCGCGGCGCTCGGCGGGCGTGAGCGATCGATTCGGAACCGATCGGCTCGGCTCGAATCCCGCGTCGTTCGAACACGGAATAATCAATACGACCGTCGCGTCCAGCCGCTCGAACGTCGAAACTAGCGCATCAAGTCGATCATAAAATTCCTTGAGAAAGCGAGTATATTCCGTTTTACGATGATTGGGAAGATCGACGAGCGCACGCGCGGGAAACGGCGGCGGAGGTCTGTCGACCGAATTTTCGCGGAGCGCGTCGAGGATCAGCGCCCGCATCGGCGAAACCTCGGCGAGAAAGCGAATCGGCTCGCGGCGGAATTCGAGCGGATCGTCGTCGCCGATCGGCGTGCTTCGATCCCACGAATAAATCGCCTGAAATTCATTATGTCCCGCATAAATAATCACAAGATTCGGCTTTTTATGTATTTCGGTGATCTTATAATGAATCGACTTCATCGAAGCGCCCCCCCACGCCCGGATGTCGGTTTCGACTTTGAGCCCGGGGATCGCCTGTTCCAATTTCCATGCGACGATTTGACCGACCGAAAGCCAAGGGTGATACGGCTCTCCCTCGGCGCTCGATTCTCCCAGCACCAGCAGGCGGATCGAGCCCGGCTCGGCCGCGGCGAGTTTAGCGGAAAGCTCGGGAACATAAGGATGCGCCGGCGACCCATAAAGATAATTCCACCAAAGACGCGCCGCGCCTTCGAGCGTAAACGATCCGAGCAAGCACGAAACCGCCAGAACGAACAGCCCGAGAACGATCGACCTCAGCCTCGATCCTCGGATTTTATTTAAGAATCGCTTGCGCGAATGAACGACGACGATCGCGAAGACAATCGTCCCCGCTGCGGCGAACACCCAAACGACCGCGTGCGCAACCAACAGCCCCGCGAGGAACGCGTCGATCACGGGACGACGAACCGAACGCGGAATGAGCCAGGTGAGCGTCGGAGCGATCATCAAGAGCACCGCGATCGCCGTCGCCACAACCGCCGCGACGATCAGCTTCAAAACACCGGCGCGACGCAAAGCGGTCATCGTCGTTCGTCCCTCCCCGCGGGAAAAAAGGCGATTATCGCACGCGTCGCCGAGAAACGCCGGCGGGAGGATCGAATCGAGCAATCGATTCGCGTAGTAAAGTCTATTTATAAACTGTGCCGGCGATATCCCGCTTATTAATCGTCGTATATGGAACCGACTCGATTCTCACGATAAAGCGACCCGACAAACACCTGGATCATCCTCGCCTTAAGCGCCTCGGCTTCGAGCTTCATCACTCTGGAATAAACGTCTTCGGCTTCTCCCGTTCGCGCCTGTTCCGCGACGATCGTCTCCAGAAGTTGTGACTTCGATTGTTGATTCGGAATCCGATTCGCGGTTTCGATCGCTCGATGAAATCGATGCGCTTTGATAAGCCATTCCGCAATCATGTAATTCCAATTGCTTACGTATTCTTCATTGGAAATCTTCGGTGGATTTTCTCGCCGAGCGGGATCAGGCTTTGAAACGCCCGGGAGAGAGCGCGGGAAGTATGTCTCACGAACGGTTTGATCGGTTTCGATCCGATCGATTTCGCTCTCGACTTTTGCTCGCAATCCCTCGGCGCGGACGTGATCGCCGTTTTTCTCCAACCCGTCGGCGACCTGCAAGAGTGAATCGAGTCGATACGTGCTCGTGTCGAGCTTATCGGCCGTCTCAAGAGCCTTGTCGAATTCGCGCTCCACAATCCAGTAGTAAACGCACTGCGAACGAACGCTTATCAACCCGTTCGCATCGACCTTCCCCGCGAACGGACCGTCGATCAACTCGTCGATCTCCGTGAACATCTTCCGCGCGTTTGGGAGATCTCCCGCTTTATAATAATAGTAACTGATTAGCATGTATAGTTGTGTTAGATGCGATAACCGGCCGGCGTCGCCTCCGGCTTCTTGAACCGCGGCGCGAACGGCGCGGAGCGCCCCGTCGAGATCCCCCACATGGGTCGACGCCCAACCGATTTGATAATCGATTTGATACCTTCGCGATTTTTCGAGCGACGGGACGCGATCGAAAATCCGACCCTTCGTTTGTCGGACGATTTCGTGATCGATCGGCGATTCGAGATCGTCGTGGATTTCATACACTCCAATGAAACGGTGAAATAGCGGTTTCGCTATATTAGAAATCATGTCGTTCATGACGAGATCTTGAATGATCCGTCCTCGGCTTGATCGAGGTATCTTATCGTCGTCGATCAAACGAAACGCTCGATCGATCTCGCCTCGTTTCAGCAATTCCTCGAACGCCGTTCCAATTTCGATTTCATTTTCGCGGACGAAAGGTTCCTTTTCAATCATACTTAATCCTCGTTCAAACGACGCGTCGGCGAGGGCTTTTCCTTCAAGAATCGCTTGTAGATGAGAGATATCTTGAATGAGATACTTTCCGCAAACGACTCCGTCGTCGAGCTTCTTGACGATTTCGAGCTCGGCGGCCAAAGAATCTTTCGCACCCGTTCGATCCCCCAATGCGAAT
>JAKBCQ010000664.1 GCA_021807585.1 Planctomycetota bacterium
ATCGGCGAAGATCGACGTTCGCGTGTGATCCAAAAGCGTTCGCATGCCGAAACGACGAAGGAACCCGAAGATCCCCGAACTTCGCCGATCGTCGAAGACGGTCGAACGCGTCGAGGCGATCATGCCAAACGTCGTCAGGATGACCAAAAGCGGCGGCCAAGGCGCCCAATACCGCGCCCAACGCCCCGCCGCGACGAGCCAAAAGACGACCGCGGGGATCGGCATCCGAAACAAAAGGAACGTATCCATCACGATCGGCGTCGTGTACAGAATCAATAAGAGAAAGAGCGCGTAGCCCGCGATGACGACGATCATCGGATAAAAGAGCGCGTCGGCGATCGCTCGCCGCGTCTCGGCGTGTTCGACCGCGATTTCGGCGAGCTTCTCGAGCGCCGAGGTCAATCGACCCGACCGCATTCCCGCGTTCACGACGGCCCGATAAATCGTGGGCAAGCCGTCCTTTTCGGCGTCGATCGCGTCGGAAAGGCTTTGGCCGCTGCGCATCCGATCGGCCAGGGAGCGAACGACGCGTCCCAATCGTCCATCAAGACTTCGACCCGATTCGGTGAGCCCCCATTCGAGAGGAATCCCCGACCGCGTGAGCGCGACGATCTCGCCGTTGAGCGCGATCCACTCGTCGAGCGATATCGCCCCCGACCCCGACGGTTTTTCGAGCGGTTCCGCAGCCAACCGACCTCTCCTGATTCGTTGTAAGATCGGACGAGACGAAGGCGAACGACGATTCGAGTTCAACGCGACAATCGTCTGGCGACCGAAGCGATACGATCCTACGACGTTTGACAAGACGCGTCCAGTCGCGACCGAAAAATTCCGCTCGGCGTCGAGGATATGCCGAAGAGGAAGGTTTTAAGGGCGCGTGTTCCGGATCCGGGGATCGGCGGTTCGGCCTTTTCGGTCGACCGCCTAATTATATCATTTAATTAACTGTTAGTAAATAATAATATTGATACTGATAACATTTGCAAGGTATTTGTCATATTGTATGAGCTGGATCAGCGAGTTTCGGTTCGTCGCGCCGCGCCCGCGAGGTAAATCAACCAACCGATCGCGAGCCAAACTCCCAAACCGATCCAGAGGCGAACGTCGAGAGAGAACATCAAATAGCCGTTCACCAGGATGCCGCACGTCGCGACGAGCGGGAGGAACGGCGTGCGGAACGTCCGTCGCGCGGCGGGCTGCGCGATCCGAAGAACCCAAACGACTGCGCAGACGACGACGAATAAAAACAACACCCCGATGTCGACGAGCTTCGCCAACAGCCCCAACGGAGCGAACGCCGCGGCGGCTCCGACGAATAATCCAATCAATAAGGTTGAACGTAAAGGAATCTGCGTTTTTGGATGAATCGCTCCGAAGATCGACCGCGGCAAAAGCCCGTCGCGCGCCATCGCCAAAAAAATCCGCGCCTGGCTCAGAATTCCCACCAAAACGACGTTTGTCGTTGCGGCGAGCACGCCCACCGCGATCAGGCTCGACGCGCGATTCAGACCGTGCGCGCGAAACGCCTCCGCGAACGGAGCGTCAAAGTCGATCCGCGACGACGGAACCATTCCCGTCAAAACCGCGGTCATCGCCACATACAACACGGCGCATATAAGTAAAGATCCGATGATGCCGATCGGCACGTCGCGGCGCGGATTGCGCGCCTCCTCGGCGTACGTCGCCGTCGCGTCGAAACCGACGTACGCGAAAAAAATATAACTCGCGCCCGATGCGACACCGCCCCAGCCCCGCTCCGCATGGAAAAACGGCCGCCAATTGCTCGGATCGATCGAAAACGCCCCCAGAACGATCACGAGCGCGATGATCAAAAAGTTGAGGATCAGGATCGCTCCGTTGAGCCTGGCGCTCTCGCGAATCCCGCGGACGATCACCGCCGTGACGACCGCGGTGATCACAAACGCGGGCAAATTGAGCCACGCCGAACCCGTCACGATCGATCCGTCGGCGAGCCTCCGCTTCGCCTCGACCGCGATGAATCCGGCCGATTCGTAATCGAAATCCCACGGCGCCGAAAGCAACCGCGGATCGATCGTCAACCCCGTTACTCCTTTTAACAATTCATGAAAATATGACGACCAGCCCTGCGCCACCGCCGCGGCGCTCACCGAATATTCGAGGATCAAAAGCCAGCCGACGCTCCAAGCGGGAAGTTCCCCGAGCGTCGCATACGCATAGGTATAGGCGCTACCCGATACGGGAACCATGCTCGCAAGTTCCGAAAAGCAAAGCGCCGCGAATGCGCAGCCGATCGCCGCGAGGACGAACGAGAGCATCAACGCCGGGCCCGCGTCCTCCCGCGCCGCTTTGCCCGCGAGGACGTAAATCCCCGCTCCGATCGTCGCTCCCGTTCCCAAAAAAATGAGCGACCGCGCCCCCAGCTCGCGACGCAGCCGCGAACCCCCCTCGACCTCGTCGACGAGCCGATCGATCGATTTCCGCGCGAACATCCGGGAGCGTGGCGGAAATATCACCGTTCCCGCGCCCTCGAACCGTCGATCCGAACTCCGGTTAATAATATATACATGCTCGTATGAATCAACGCCCTTCCTTCACTTGATCAAAATAGCCCTTGATATGCTTACGTACCGCGTTGGGGATTTTTTGATTGGTGAGCGAATCCGCGGCGACAGCCGACCCGGCTTCAAGCGTTTGTTGAATTTCGATCCGGCTCGCGCCTTTGGTCATGCCGCGGGGAGGGGCGAATCCCTCGAAGATCGCCTTGCCTTTGCCGATCTGTTGTTTCACTTTGGTGTCGTAAGCCGCGGTGTCGTCGGGCGCCTCGGGGCGATCGCCTTTTCCGCGTCCGCGACCCAACCCCTTCCCCATGCCCTGGCGATCGCCCATGCCGTTCATTCCCCCGGGCATGCCTTCGCCAAGCTTATTGGGAAAATCGCCGCCGACTCCGTTTTTGGCGTCCTGCACGTCGGCCATCGCGTCGTCAAGCGTTTGCAGCTCCTGCATCTGCTTGGCCAGATCATTGAGCTGCTCTTGACCCATCCCGAGCGCCTCGGCGGCTTGCTTCATGTCCCCCGCTTTCATCCCGTTCTCACATTTTTGAAGCGCCTGCGCCAGTTGCTTCATCTGCTTCAGATTCTCGGCTTGTCGATCGAGCTTCGCCGACTCCTCCTGGAATTGCTTCTCACTGATCCCGCCGTTCTT
>JAKBCQ010000665.1 GCA_021807585.1 Planctomycetota bacterium
CGACCGCCGATCCCAGGCTCCCGTTCGGAGGATTCGGTGCGAGCGGATATGGAACGACGCGAGGACCCGAGGGTTTGCTCGAATTGACCGCGCCCCGCGTCGTCTCGACATCGCGAGCGCGGTTCAAGCCCCATTTGGATCCGTTGAGCGCGGCCGATGAATCTCTGATTACG
Source organism: Planctomycetota bacterium (assembly GCA_021807585.1). Classification (GTDB taxonomy): domain Bacteria; phylum Planctomycetota; class Planctomycetia; order Isosphaerales; family Isosphaeraceae; genus JAKBCQ01. The sequence goes on from JAKBCQ010000665.1 coordinate 174, forward strand.
TGTTATCTGAACATCAAACACGGAAGAAGGAGCGGTCTCTTGCGCTCGATCGGGGCTTTGATTCGAGCGATCCGCGAGCGACGACGTGAAACAGTGCGGAACAGTTCATGAAACGATGAATTGATATGGAGAGCATGGATATGTCGGTGAGAGCGGGAAAAATCGGGATCGTTGGAGGAGGGCTCGGCGGGTTGGCTTCGGCGGTCGTATTGGCCGCCCGCGGCTACGACGTGATCCTTTGGGATAAGAACGCGTGGCTGGGCGGAAAGGCCGCGGCGCTTGAAGCGGGAGGATATCGGTTCGACATGGGGCCGACGATCCTGCTGATGCCTTCGGTGCTGAAACGGATCTTTTCCGAGGCGGGGATCGACTTAAGCGATCGGCTTGATTTAATTCCGCTCGACCCGCAATGGCGGTCGTTTTTTTCGGACGGCTCGACGCTCGATTTGCACGCCGATATCGCGGCGATGCGGCGCGAACTTGCGGCGTTCGCTCCCGAATCGTCGGCGGCCGACGGGTACGCGTCGTTTCTCGAACTCTCGGATCGGTTGCGAAACATTTCTGATAAATTTTTCTTCTGGCGACCAATTGGTTCGGTTATGGATATGTTTGATCCAAAAACGACCTTTCATGCGTCGATGTTGGCCGACGTGATGCGGATGAGGCCCTGGTCGACGGTCGCGGCGACGGTTCGATCGTTCGTTTCCGAGCCTCGCACGGCTCAGATGCTCGATCACTTCACGCAATATGTGGGATCGGCGCCCGATCTCTCTCCGGCGATCCTCTGTTCGATCGCGCAGATGCAAACGGGCGAAGGCGTTTGGTATCCCAAAGGAGGAACCCGCGCCGTCCCGCTCGCGTTGATCGAGCTCGCTCAGGAACTGGGGGTCGAAATTCAATCGGGTACGTCGATCCGACAAATCTTGATCGACGAATCGACCCGGCGGGCCGTGGGGGTGGAAACCGTCGACGGCGAACGGATCGAACTCGCAGCGGTCGTCTCCAACGTCGACTCGGTCCGCACGCATCGCGAACTTCTTCCGGAGAAAATTGCGCGACCGTTCCTCCGTCGTCGCGGCTACGAGCCCGCGTGCTCGGGCGTCGTCTTATACCTGGGATTAAGCAGACGTTACGAACACTTGTTACATCATAATTTCGTATTTTCGGCCGATCCGCACGCCGAGTTTGAGGCGATTTACAAACAAGGCGAGCCCGCGGCCGATCCCACCTGTTACCTGTGCGCTCCCGCCGCGACCGACCCCGAAGTCGCTCCCGAAGGAGGCGAGGCGCTCTACGTTCTGGTGCATACCCCGTATTTGCGGCCGAGGCACGATTGGAATGAAATGTTTCCAAGATATCGTGATATTATTATTGATAAACTCAAACGTCACGGAGGCATGGCCGATCTTGAGGAACGGATTCGCGTTGAGCGATATTTAACGCCCGAGGATATTCATCGACGTTACGGCGTACTCGACGGAGCGATCTACGGATTGGCGAGCCACGGACGTTGGGCGGGGGCTTTCAAGCCGATTAATCGCAGCCCCGACGTTTGCGGGCTGTATTTAGCGGGGGGCTCGGCGCATCCTGGACCGGGAATGCCCCCGTCGCTGATGTCGGGCTGGATCGCGGCCGACGCGCTCGACCGCGACGCGATCGTCGCTCCGGCGCGCGATCGCGCGGGTCGTCGTGTTCAAAGCGTCTGATTCGAGGAGCATGAACATGAATCGGCTCGTCGAAATCGAACCGGGTTCGGTCAATCGTCGCGCCGAGGATCTTCCGCGTAAGCGATCGGCGCGATTATACCATTATTTCTTCATTTATGTCAGCCGTTATGTATCCAAACGATTGCACGCGGTTCGGATTGCACGCGAGGGTTCGCTTCCCTTAACCCCTCCCGGCCCGCTCCTGATCGTGATGAATCATCCGTCGTGGTGGGATCCATTGATCGGTTTTGTGATCGCCGATCTCATCCCCGATCGCGAGCATTACGCGCCGATCGATTCGCATGCTCTTGTGAAATATCGATTCTTTGAACGCCTCGGTTTTTTCGGAATCGAGCCGCGATCGGTCCGCGGAACGCGGGCGTTTCTGAGGATTTGCGAGTCGATCTTCGCCGAGGGACGCCCCGAATCGGCGATCTGGATCACCGCTCAGGGGACCTTTGTCGATCCAAGGGCTCGCCCCGTGACGATTCGACCAGGCGTTTCTCGACTCGCAACCCGACTTGTTCGGGGAACGATCCTTCCGCTCGCAATCGAATTAACGTTTTGGGAGGAACGATCGCCCGAGGCGCTCACGCGATTCGGTAAACCGATCGCGATCGTTCCCGGGACCTCCTCCGACGATTATCAGCGTTTAATTGAAGCCGAACTCGAAGCCGCGCTCGATTCGCTCGCCCAAGATTCAATCTCTCGAGATCCCGCGCGGTTCGAGATTCTCCTCAAAGGACGTTCCGGGGTGGGCGGAATCTACGATATCTGGCGCCGCTTGAAATCATGGATCACGCTCAAGCGGTTTCGACCCGAACACGGACGAGAAATCGGCGAATAATCAATCAAATAACATGATAGTACTTGATATATTCTCGCTCATATCGTTTTTGTTCGCGCTCACGCCGACGCTCTTGTTTTTGGCGAATCTTCGGCTGTATCGATCGCCGGGAAGGGAATCGAGAACTTCGAACCCGGGAGACGAAATCGGATCGAATCATAACATGGCCGAAACGATACCGTTAAATGATCGTCCCTCGGTGTCGATATTGATACCCGCGCGGAACGAGGAGGCCTCGATCGGCGCCGCGATCGAGGCCGCGTGCTTAAGCCGAGGGATCGACTTCGAGGTCGTCGTGCTCGACGATCATTCAACCGATGCGACCGCGGCGATTGTCGCTCGGTATCACGACCGCGACCCGCGCGTTCGGATCGCGAAGGGCCCCGAGCTTCCTCCCGGTTGGTGCGGCAAACAGCACGCGTGTTCGATCCTGGCGCAGTTCGCCGAACGCCCCCT
>JAKBCQ010000666.1 GCA_021807585.1 Planctomycetota bacterium
ATCGGGATCGGCGGTGAGGCCCTCCCAGCGCACTCCCTCGGGAACGGCCTCGTGCATTTTGGCGCCGACGAACTCCTCGCGGTAACGTTCGAAGACGATGATGTCTTTGAGTTTCACACCCGCCGATTTGAGCCCTTCGATCACTTCGAGCATGAGTTCGCTCGAACTGTTGGCGAGCGGGTTGCCGACGGGGTTCATCTTGATTCCGACGACGTCGCCGGTCTCGAAGAAAGCGCGCCACGCGTCGACCGACTCGTCGGCGCCCGTTAGTTCCTTGAGGCCGCGTGATAGTGTCGCCTTGACGGCTTGGCGATTCTTGACGCCGTCGTGGATCATCGCGGGGTTTTTGACCTCGACGACGCGCCCCGGCCAAGGCCCCGGCACGCCCAGTTTTCCGGCGACGTCGAGCGTTTTGGGATCGGCCGCGGCTTTGGCCTCGGACGCCGAGACAATACACGCCGTCGCCGGCAGCGCCGCGACCGCCGCCAGGAAATCGCGACGGCGAACGCCGCCGCACGGATATCGCTTGTTCATCGTCGATCCTCGTCGTGGAGATCGTTACCGGGTTCAGCCGCCGATCGAACGCGTACGATCGTACCCGAATCGAAGACGCGAGGCGAAGCGAAAATGGCAAGGTCGCATCGCGTGCGATGCCGTCCGAACGATCGTCTCAGCGAACGTTGATTTAAGCTTCGACCGGAGGTTTAACCTCGGGTTTGATCGCGTCGGATTCGGCGGCGACCGAAACGTGGGGCTGGGGATTCGCGTGCGACGCGGAGTCGAGTCGAACCGATTCGCTCGCGGCGAAATCGACGATCGCTCTCGGCCGCCGCGGCTCGAACGCTCCGGCGAACTTCCACGACTGAAACGGTTTTTCCACCAATCGATAGATCGCATAAGAAAGGACGTTCACCACCGGGAAGCCGACGATGAACACCCAAATCGAATCGCGCGAGAGCCCGGGAAAAAGTGCGATTGTGAGCACTCCAACCGACCAATGACATAAATACATCGGGTAACTTAAATCCCCCGCGAGGCGATCGATTCGAGCGAGGACGGGATGAACGCGTTTCGGCTCGAGGTTGATCAGAGCGACGAGCGCGACCGCCGACGCCGCGAGCGAGGTGTAAAGCCCGTAAACCCAGGGTCCGCCGGGAAGTTTCCACGAAAGCCAAACGTGAACCCACCAACCGATCGCCGCGGCGAAGGCGAATTCGGGACGACGAATCACCGGCAGATACTTCTTGAAATGATAAATCATCGATCCCGTACTGAACGCCAACGAGCACGCCCGGGGCCAGAAATAGCGTTCGGCGAAGGGAACGCCCGTTTTCAACTGATAAATCGTGTAGCCGACGCTCGCGAGGAACCAGAGCACGGCGATCGGTTTGCTGCGCGCCAGACCAAGACCCATCAGAATATAAAATAATAGCTCAACGTGTAACGCCGAACTGCCGTGCACGAGTTCGCCGCCGACGAATCGCGCGAGCAGGGTCGAGACGTACAACCATGAATCGAAACCGACGGGCATCGTCAAAGCCGGAAGAAAGCGCGATGCGGTCGAGGGAATGGTGAGAAAAATGAGGAACATGATTGCGCAGACCGCGTAATAACCGGGATAAATTCGGAGCGCCCGGTTGGCCGCGTAGGCCGCGACGCCGCGGAACGAGAACCCGTATTTTTGGTTGAGGATCAACGTCATCAGATAGCCGCTCAGGCAGTAAAAGCCCCAAACCGCGTAGGCCGCGGGTCCGCCGATCATGCCCGCGTACAGATGGCTCGCGACGACGCAGCAAGCCAATCCATAACGATAAATTCCAAACATGATCGTATCCTCAATTAAAGCACAAGTCGATCGCTCTTCACTTGAGGGCGACGAACTGGAACATCTCGGGAGAATCCTCGGTGTAACCGAAACGTTTCGACCAGACGACGACCGCCTCGGCTTGGCGGAAACCCGCGGACCGGAGATCGTCAAGGATCTCCCAGCCGAAATGTCGGAAGCAAAGACATCCCGCGGGATCGAGCGGATCCCCGTGATATTCTGGGGGCAGAATATGATCAATCGTTCCGTCGTCATTCATGACTGCGCGAATCGAGTGGTTCGCGCGCCTGGTGAAAGGGACGGTGAAAAGCATCGCGCCGGCGGGGCGAAGCGTGCGGGCGCATTCGGCGAGAGCCGCTCGGTAATCGGGTATATGTTCAAAGACTTCAAGCGAGACGATGAAATCGACGCTCGCATCGGCGAGCGACAATTGCGTGAGGTCTTCGTGACGAATCCCGCGGTCGTCGGTCGATCCCCGCGGGGTGCCGTCGCGAAGATATTCGGACCCAATCACATGAGGATAGTGTTTGGAAACCCAACGGTAAAGCGGAGTCGTCTGTTCGGTGAGGAAGATTCGAGCCGAGCGATCGGCTTTCAATCGGCTCGCGAGCAGATGAGCCGAAGCTCGCGTTCTTGAATTCATATGACAGACGGGACACAGCAACCCTTCGCGCCAGTTCGGAGTCGCGCCCGCCGCCGCGGAGGCGTCGAAAGGGGTTGAAAATACGCGAAGCGATCGACATGGAAAACAGTAACCGGGGGTCTTGATCGGATTCCCGGCGGTCGACATCGCGCGAACCGCTTCGGCTCGCTTCGCAGATTGCGCGTCATCTTTCCGGCGAAACTCGACGTATTCCGCTCCGCTTGCAATCGTTGCGAGTCGAATCGAGCCCGCGCCGAGACGAACCGCGGCCGATCGACCGAAGACCGAGGCGCGATCAAACGACGAATAGACAAAATCTATTGCTGAATCTAACGATATGAGTGAAAACATCACTACATAAACCTTTAATAGTTTATTTCGATGCGCGTTCGCGCGTCGCTTGTTGCGGGGAGCCGCGTTCGTATTGAAATCGGATTTCATAGGAATCGTCGCTACAAAAAAATGAGAAAGGGGTGTCGATTTGGATGCGAATCGCGCGTTCGACGCGGCGTGGATCGGGGTTGGGGGGATTATTCCACGGCGGAACGCGATTTCGCGTCGCGATTGCGCGTCCCATTGGTAATCGATCGAAGAGAACGGCGGGTTTTCCATCTCACCCCTTCGCTCGAACGTCGGGTCGATCCAAGCGCCCGAACACCGGAGCGGATTTCGCGGGTTACGGATCATATAATCAAACAAAACATCGTATTCAT
>JAKBCQ010000667.1 GCA_021807585.1 Planctomycetota bacterium
GGGCTCGAATCGGTGGGATAAGGAGAAGGAGTTCAAAGATCTCATCGATCCCTCGACGAGTTATTGGGTTGATGTCGCTATACTAGACAACGATCCTCCGATTCGATTGCTCGGCTATTCGGTGCTTACCCAAGCCTTTCCCGAACCCTCCCGGGCGTATCCCAGGTTGATCCGTGCTTTTTCCGATCCCGCACCCGGAATTCGTATCGTAGCTGTGACGGCGATTAGCGATTATATTCATTCAAATCGTCGTAGTATACCTAATGAATGTGTATATGATATTGTCAAGGCGGTCGATCCGCTTCTCAGGCATCATGAACTTTCGATTCGATCCGCGGCTCTTGATTGCCTGATGAAGTTCCCGCAAGGCTTCGACGCGATCGAAGCGGCGACGGCGTCGATGATCGACGACCACGACGTGAATCTTAAAATCATGGCGATAAAAAAAATCGAATCGTTCAAAACAATATCGCCGCGAGTGAAGAAGCTTCTGGAATCGAAACTTGAAGATCGCGATCGGTCGGTGCGTTTCGCCGCGGCGTCGACGCCGGCGCGGTTTGACGCCGAGAGATCTCGAAAACTCGACCGTCTCCGAGCAACCTTCAAACGTCCCGATCATACCGTGATCGATATAAACGGTAACGGTGTGATAAATAGGAACAATGAATATTACATCGCGTTAAAATCCTTGATTGAAGATATTGGCGAGCATGAGACGATCGATTTCTTCGTCGAGATGTTGCGAGATACCGATCAGCGAGTTCGTGTGAACGGAATCGAGGGATTGTGGTTTCTTGGACAGTATTGCCGGCGATTAGTCGTGCGAAGCGGATCATCCGGATTGCGTTCGGTTGATTTAACGGTCGATCTTTTCGACGACGACAGGATCGCGGCGCTTGTTTTAGCGCTCGACGATCCCGACCTTCGAGTCGCGTTCGCGGCCGCGGCGACTCTTTCTTCCGATTTGTTCATGAGTTATCACAATGAAACAGAGGCGATCGATCGCGTGTTGCGATCGGTGATTGCGAATCGGCGCTTCAACGAGATGACGCGATCATTCGCGTGCGAGCTCCTCATACGACACGCCGAGGTTTGGAACAAAGATCTTGAGGATTGCATTTTGACGAACCTCGATCGAAACGACGCGGGGATTTTTTACGCGATATTGGACGTTTTATCTCGTCGAGGTTCGTGGTCTAAACCCGCAGTCCCATTCGTCGTCAAGTTGGATAAGCGTTATCCTATGCGATTCGGAACCGTTCAAGATTTACTCAAGAAGATTGACCCGGAGGCCGCGGAGAAGCAAGTGATGGATATGATTCAATTCGGTGTAAACGAGTCGATGGAAGACGAAGTCCCCGTCGATTACGGAGACGAGCCGATTCCGAAGAACAAAGAATAAGACCATGCATATCAATATGTGTTTTCGTGAATGAGGTTTTCGATTCAAATCGGATTGCTCCTTGATTGACGAACGTCTCTCTTCGATGCGAGAATGAGGGAGTTGAATTCCAAGTCTTAAAGGCGTTGCGAGCAAGCGACCGTTCGGTCAGAGCTTTGTGGGGTCTTGATCATGGCCGAGCAGACGAAGCGGAGGCGGCATTTCGGGCCGCTCACTTACGGCGCGCTGGTGTTATCGGCTCTTTCGTTCGCATCGATTATGTGGCTTTATCTATTAATCGAACCGAATGTTGTTTGCTGTAACCTGCTTCGGAAACTGCACGAGACGAGCGGATTGGATCGCGCTCAGCTACAAATCCAATTTCGCGACGCCGTCGATCCCGGTACGAGTTATTGGCTTGATTGCGCACTCGAAGACCTCGATCCCGAAGTTCGCGAATTCGCTATGTGTCTAATCGATAAGGCTTTCCCCGATCCGGCTCGAGCGACGACTCGATTGATCAAGAGAATCAAAGATCGGTCTATTCCGATTCGCTTAGTCGCGATCGATATGATCTCCGCCAAAATTCGTGGAGATAAGAAACGGATCGATCCCAAAACGAAAACGAAAGCGATCGCAGCGATCGAGTCGCTTTTATCCGATCCGGATTTGGGCGTAAGATTCTCGGCGTTTCGTCGGTTCGATGAATTCTCGGACGAAAAAGCCAAAGTTAATTATTATTTACGTAAGCTATCGTGTGATGTATCGCCAAAGAGCAGAATCGCATCGATATCGATTCTGAAATCGAAATCCGATGGAGATTCCGCTTACGTCGATCTCATCGAATCCTCGATATCCGATCCGAATTCGGAGGTGCGTTCGGCCGCCGCCGGCGCGATCTGCGATCTCAAAATCGAGGGATCCAGGAAAATATATAATATTCAAAGGTACTTGTTTCACAGAGACGACGAAAAGCTGCGATCCGATATAAGAATCGTTGACTTTTATACTGTAAATGATCGTAAAATTATCACAACGTTGATCGAGAATTTAGGAGAAAAGACAACGAACGATTTATTGATCGAGTCGTTGAACGACCGAGATCCGCGATTCCTCATAAAAATCTTAAATTATATTGGTGTGGTCGGCGATTTGTCTCGTGGAGACTTTCGGCTCGGGATTGTGATTCCTCTTTCGATCCGAAACGGAATCCCGATCAAACGACTCAATGAAAGACGTGCGATCCCCGATATCTTCAGTCGAGGTCGAATCGAAGCGATCGCCAAGAATCTGAACGACGAGGAGGGAGTCGTACGACTCGCAACGGCCGAGGTTCTCTTAAAATATTTGTACAACGCCGACGTCGTGAATCTGGAAGAGGTCGATCAGAAGATCAGACAGATCATCTTCGATCACAAGAATTATAACACGGAGCTGCGTGCTCATGCTTGCTCGTTGTTCATGAATCAATCGATATTCTGGAGCCGAGAAATCGAGGAGATGTTGTTAAACGATCTGAATCCGAATAATGACGACGACTCCGACATCGTGGCGACGGCTTTGTCGTCGATTTCCAAACTCATGGCGTATACGGAGCGGGCTACACCGACGATTCTGAAATTGATCGAGCGATTTCCAGAGCACCGTTCCCTTGCGATCGATGTGCTTAAACATACGGATCCTCACGCGGTAACTCGCCTATCCAATCGCAAAGTTATTCGTTCGGATAGCTTCGCGTCGGGAGCGGCGCGTCGCCGGGCGCTCGATTCAAGATAAGATTCTAAGTAATGATCA
>JAKBCQ010000668.1 GCA_021807585.1 Planctomycetota bacterium
GTCCGTCGTAATACGATGCGTCGGGTGAGAAGGACTCTCGACCGTTCGACAGTTCTGGAACGGCGAAACCTATGCTGTCGGTGTATGCGACTCCTTTTCTCACGGATTTCGCGTAATTCCTGATCGCGACGAAAATTTCTCCCGCGACGCGATTGGGTTCATGTCCGGTCGCCATGTACCTCACGATCCTTCCGCCGATCAGCTCGGCCTTCCCTTCGGTTCGATAGAGATCGGCGATCGTCGCGGTTCCTCGGGTTTTCGTCGTCGTCGTCATGATTCGTATCCTCGTGAAGATTCCTCATCTTGATCGTATCGGCGCCAAAAGAATTCGGCAATCCGACCGATTCGACTCGATTTCCAGACCGATCACGCCGATAATTTCCAGGAGCGGAGGAGAGTCCGCGCGATTCGGGGCGCGTGCCGAGGAGTCGGCGACACGGGCGACATTGGCGCTCCAGAACGAACCGACGGGATGCATCCAGATATGCAAGCCACGCTTCCCTCGCAAGTCGACTGGCTCAAGAACGTCCTCTTCGACCGCGGCTACCTGGCGCGGTTGAAGGGTGAGGCGATCAAGGTTTACTTGATTATGGTTAACGCGGCGGGGGGCGAGCCCGACCGAAGCGTCACGCTGAGCTTAAGCGCGCTCATGTCCAAGACCAATCTGACGTGCCCGACGATCATTCAGGCGCTTTCGCGGCTTGAAGAGCTCGGCCTCGTCGTCTCGACGACGCGACGTAAGGGCAGAACGACGACGTATTACATCCCCGATCCCCCCTGGATCGGACCGGTTGAAGAGTCGTTCGACCCCGATGAATCGGCGCCATAAAACCGATGAGGTTGTACGCATACAATTCGATGTGAATCGATCGAAGCGGAGCGATCGCGCCTTAATTAGCTAAACCGGTAATCGCACACCAGACATCGTCAGCCCTTTGGAAACGCAACGAGGAACCGCGGCATGGATTCGTTTTTCTTTCGAGTCGAGCACGATTTGCTCCGCTCGGAGGCGTTCCAGAAGCTGCGCGGATCATCGATCAAAGTGTACCTGGTGCTCGGTCTTCACTCCGATTTCGGAACCGGCTGGGCGTATCCAAGCATCCGAACGATCGCACGCCAGGCGGGATTGAGCCGACAGACCGTCCTCGACTCGATCGCCGAGCTGACGAGCCTTGGAATCGTCGCGACGAGCAAATCGCCGGGTCGATCGACCGCTTATCGGATCATCAGCCAACCCCCGGTGCGCACGACGGGACGGAAGCGGTCTGAGAAGTTGAAGACCCCGTCGCCAACTGTACCAGAAATTTTCCAGGTTGACCGAGACACTAGTCTATTTTCTTTAGATGCGGTTGGTCAAACTGTTCTAAAAACTGGACCCGAATCGGCCCAGGATCTGGGCCGAGCCGGCCGTGAGACCGGGCCGAAACAAGAACAAGGAACAAAAGAAGTAACCAACACCGTGATTCCGGTATCAGGAACGCCGATCGGTATCGACCGCGACGGCGGAATTCATGTTGTTGCTGACTTGCAACTAACGTTGGAAGAACAGGGTGTTAACAAGGGCTTGGCGCGTCGCCTAACGAGTCAATTTTCGGCCGAGACTGTGGCCAAGGTTGTGCTGAACGCGATGTTTCTCAAAAGCCAGGGAAAGTTACAAAACGCTCCGGGCTACATTCGCGCCGGAATCGAGGCGGGTTACGATCTCTTACCCCAGGTGGTGCAACGACTTGAGAAACAAAGACGAGAGCTCGCCGAAGAGCAGAAAGAGGTTGAGGCGCGGCGGAACAAGATTCATGAAACCGCCAAACAAGCCGCCGAGGAAGCCGCGATTCAGGCGGCGCTCGACGCCCTGCCCCGCGACGAACTCGAACTCCTGATCGAACAAGCGATCGATCAACTTCCGCCCGCGCTCGTTCGACGTAACCCGAGTGTCACCAATCCGTTCATTCGCGGCAAAGTGTACGAACTCGCCGTCGGCAAGCTGATCGACGAATCCTAATCCCGCAACGGCTTTCGCATCACCAAGAGATCACGCGTTTGTCCCAGCATCCGCCCGTCGCGCCGCGCTCGTGCCACATCTTGCGGCAGGTAACTCCCAGACATTGGGCAACTGATCCGCCGCTCGGGAAAAAAGCCATTGTTTAGTAAAGCTTGATAGCCAAAAAAGGCGTGATCAAGATAGCCAAACTGGGCGGGGATGTCTTTCTCGGTTTGGTTGGCGAGGAGGAGAGCGATGTAGCCTCCCGGCTTTAAAACGACGAGGGCGTTTTTGGCGAGTCGATCGAGAAAATCGAGCCAACTGCTGAGCGGAGCGTTTGCGATCGATTCTCGCGAGTAAGAGCGGGCGAGCATCGTGTGATAAGGGGGATCGCAGAAGATCAGATCGCACCCTCGCGTTTCATCGGGAAATCCAAGGTTGATATCGTGTCGTTTGATTTCGGGTCGAACGGGTTCGAGATCAAACGCGAGGCACCTTCGCCCCATCGAGCTTGCGACGTCGAGCGTTGTTCCGCCTCCCGCCATCGGGTCGACGACAAGATCCGAGGGTTTGGTGTAATAATGAAGCAGGTGGGCGATAATGGCCGGCGGGATCGACCCGGGGTGGGGGATGCCGAAGCTTCGATCGTGGCGAAACGACCAAACGTCGTAAGGAGTCGGCTTGAATCCCGCAGTGAATCGATCGCGCCGTCGCAAATCCTTATACGCCGCGTGGATCGTTTGAGCGCCCGAATCGAGCCGGTCGCACGCGGCGATCGCTCGTGGATCTCCCGAACCCGCCGCGAGCCACACGGCGCGAGCCTGGCGGTAAACGTCTTTGCCCCCCAAGCCGATCGCTTTGGCGATCATCGCATCGGTTCGATTGGGAGATGATGATTCTTTAGAAGCGTGATCGACTTGCGACGGATCGTCGCTTGGATTGAGTTTGATCGAAAGATCGCGGTTTGGTTTTGAGGGATCGGTTGGTTCGTCGCAATTCCGACAGACGGAGAGTCGAGCCGAGCCGGCAGGATTCCGGCCACGTTTGAGGCCGGCGAGCCTTCGCTCGTGGGCGTCGGTTTTGAGGATCTCGTCGAGCGTATCGGCCTCGCGCATCAGTTGACGGAACGTCTTACGTCGTTGGCGGTTGTAATCGAGGATCGCCTTCAGCATCGCGTGATCGTCGGCGAAGAGGCG